>JAAZOO010000207.1 GCA_012797715.1 Geobacteraceae bacterium
CCAGTACTGCTGTCGGCATCACCATCAATCACATGGCTGCCGTATTCCTGCCGGCCCTCGGGGGGTACCTGTGGATGATCGATTACCGGATACCGTTTTACGGAGGGGCGTTCCTCGGAGTTGTTTCACTGTTTTTCGCGCAGTTCATACGACTGCCGGGGCAGGCCGCGGAAAGGGTGGCGGAGTGTGGAACTACGGAATCAGACAGGAAGGGAATAGTGTGAAGGGGGGCAGGCATCTGCAACGGGAGAAGAGAACAATCCGTTCCATGGTGGAGATCTACTGCCGCGGGCGGCACCGGACGGGGAACGGGATATGCGAAGAATGCCGATGGCTTCTGGACTATGCCATGGAGCGCATTGAGCGCTGCCCGTACCGGAGCCGGAAACCGGCATGCTCCGAGTGTTCCGTTCACTGCTATCGCGCCGATTGGCGCGAGCAGATACGCCGCGTGATGCGGTATGCGGGGCCGCGCATAGCGTTGCGGCATCCAGTCCTTGCGCTTCTTCACCTTGCAGACCGGCTCCGGGGAAGCAGAGGTGTCACCCCTCCGAAGAGAGGGGAAGCCGGATTGTGACCACCAGGCCGCCGTTCCGGGCATTCGCGGCCCACACCTCTCCGGCGTGAAGACGCACGGCCCGTTCCGTAATGGCGAGGCCGATCCCCGTTCCTCCGCTCTGCCGGTCCCGGGCCTCGGCATACCGGTAGAAGGGGCGGAAGATTTCCGTCAGCTCTTCCTGCGGCAAACCGGGACCGTGGTCCCGTACCCGGATTTCGGCCCCCAGCGAACCTTCCCGCTCAAGGGTGACTTCTACCGCTGTTCCTTCATCCGTATACCGTACCCCGTTTCTCATGACATTTTCCAGGGCGCGACGCATCATTTCCCGGTTTCCCGTCACAAGCAGCGGCCCGTCGGGGTGAAAGAGCACGCTCCTATTGCCTGCCGCAGCTTCAAAGTCAGCGTCACGCGCCACCTCCTCCACCAGCTCGGTCAGGTCGAAGTCGGCCTTTTCGAAGCGTTCGCTGCCGCTTTCCAGCAGACTCAAGGTGAGCAGTTCGCCGATCATCCGGTTCAATCGCTCCGTTTCCCGTTCAATCCTGTCCAGCGCCGCCACCGTGCTCGGCGGTGCCTCCCGTCGCGCCAAGCCCAATGCCACGCTCAGCCGGGCGAGGGGAGAGCGCAATTCGTGGGAAATATCTCGAACCAGTTGCCTCTGTGCAGTTACCAGCCGTTCGATGCGTTCGGCCATACGGTTGAAATCGCGCACCAGGTCGGCTATCTCGTCACCGCGTCCCCTGGCACCGATGCTCACACGGGATGTGAAATCTCCGGTACCCAGGCGCTGGGCTGCGGCCCGAAGCTTGCGCACGGGGGAGGTCAGGCGCCAGGCCAGTACGTAGCAGACCATGCCTCCTACCACCAGGGACACGATGAAGCGTGACCAGATGTCGGGGGGGAAGATGGCCATGGGGGGAGGCTTCCGCGGCGGCCGCGGCGGAATGGTATCTTCTGCCGCGGCCAGATAGGTGACTCCCCGCGGGCTCTTCACCCGCACGGCTACGACCGTTTTCCCCTTTTCGAGCACCACCTCTTTCCCGGATGTCAGGGCTATCCCGCGGACCGCTTTCCTGACCGGGAGCGGAGCATCGTTGGAAATGGGCGTTCCTTCCGCGGTAAAGAGATAGATATGCATGCCGTGCGGAGCGTTTCCATCGCGGAAATGGATGGCCGCGGACGTTCCATAGCGCTCGAACACGCTGGCGACACCGCGACCGTAAAATTCCAGGGCATCACGGTGTATCCGGTTCCGTTCATCGCTGAAGCGCTGTTCGAAATGCTCCTGGAGAGGACCGATGCGCATGGTGAAAGCGAGCAGGAAGAAGACGATTCCTGACAGTGCCATGGCAATGCCGAACCAGAAAAACAGCTGTACGAACATGGACCGCATGAAAAGGCTCCCTATCTTCTCCGCCTGCTTTCCGGAGAGGGAGATGCATAGAGGTAGCCTATCCCCCGCACCGATTTGATACGTTCCCCCCCACCCTCGGCCGGGCCGAGCTTTTTCCGCAGGCTGCTCACATGTACGTCGATGCTTCGATCCTGATAGGAAAGCCTGCGGCCGAGGGCCTGGAGGCACAATTCCTCTCGGCTTATTACCGTGCCTGCCATGCGAAGCAGCACCTCCAGCACGGAAAATTCCACCGAAGTAACATCGATCTTCACTCCTGCCCGCGATACGGATCTGGTCCCGGGATCCAAGAGGATATCGCCCGCCAGGAGCGATTCCGGGGCTGGAACAGCAAGGGCGGCAGATGCGGCGCGGCGCTGTATGGCCCGCAGTCGCGCCACCAGTTCGCGGGGGTTGAACGGTTTGGGGAGGTAGTCGTCCGCTCCCATTTCCAGTCCGACGATACGGTCGATTTCGTCCCCGCGGGCCGTCAGCATCAGCACCGGAGTTTCGTTTCCGCTCCGTATGCGGCGCAGAACGTCAAAGCCGTTCAGCTTCGGCAGCATGACATCAAGCACGATGAGCCCCCACGGCCCTTGGAGCGCACGTTGCGCCCCTTCCTCTCCGTCATGGGCCGCTTCAACCGTGAAACCTTCCGCGCCCAAGTAGTCCCTGAGCAATTCGCAGAGCTCTCTGTCGTCATCAATTACCAGTATTTTGGTGTGCATATCCCGAACCTTCCGACCTGAGAAGGGGAGGTGGCGTCGTCCGGTGTGAGCGGTCAGGGAGAACGAAGCATGACTCCACCAGTGAATATCTGTCCGGTAGGTGCTGCAAGTATACCCTCTGAAAGGGGAGGGCGGCTGTTAAGAATTGTAAAGCACGGCCGTCCCCCCCGTACGTGTCTTTACAATTCCAGAGGTCTCTTAACCCAACTTTACGTGGAAACGGCTAAAGTGTTCCCATCAAACGACGCAGCGGACTGGAAATTGTAGCAGGCGAAGGGAGGAACCGCCATGAAAATCGTTTCCACAGCCCTGTGCCCTCTCCCTGCGGACGGTCAACGCAACATCGAACACCTCACCCTCCTGCTGTGCCGTCAAGTGACAGCCGGTATGGGACAGCCGGTATGGCGGCCGGCGGAGCGTATATCCTCATAGGAAAGGAGAAAGGCAATGAAGGCACGAATCGTTATTTCCAAACTGGTTGTTGCGGCGCTTGTGGGAGGTCTCTACGGCAGCGCGTCGGCTGCTTCTCCCCCCAATCCCTGGAGTTTCCTTGTGGACGAAGGGGAGGGGAGGGCCGTTGTCCCCGGCGAACAAGGCCCGTTCACGGCGGGAGAGCACCGTGGAATGCCTGGACAGAGGGAAAAGATGCATCCCCCCTGCTGCCGGGAGTGCCTCGTAAAGCTGGTTGACCTGTCCGGAGAGCAGAAGAAGCGGATATCGTCGCTCCTGCAAGAGGAACGGAGTGCCGCTTCACCTCTGGTGAAGAAGGAAGAAGAGTTGCGCCGTCAGCTTCGCCGCACGGAACAGGAAGCGCACTTCGACGAGAGCGGAGTGCGGAAGATTGCTGAAAACCTTGCCGGAATAGAGGCTGAGCTGATGGTCATTCGCGCACGAACCCAGAATAGAATCCTGGCCGTCCTGACGCCGGAGCAGCGCCGTGTGACGGAAAAGCTGGAGCTTTCCAGGGAGCCGGGGCCGTCCCCTCACCAGCCGGGGCCCCCACCGAACAAGAGAAGAGCGGAGCAGTAAGGCAAGAGCGTCTCACGGGCATTACTCATGGTAGTGCTCACTTTTCGCGGCACGGCATTCCCTCCCCGTGCCGCGCTTTTTCCCTCGTGCGAACCGGCCGCCCTTTCAAGAGCGGGTACCTTTCACGAGCAAGATACGTCGCAGGCGCCAAAACACCCTGCTGATATCGGATGCCGTCCGTGCCGGCGGAAATCGATCCCGTTCCGCAGAGTAACACCCTGAAGGACAGGCGTATCAGAAGCAGCCTTTGCCCGTTTCCCGGTCTTTCAACCAGGCGGAAGAGACTTTCTTTCTGGAAGTCGACGCCTCCTCCCACCCTTCATTTTTCCCCTTCCGGGAAAAGATGCAATCTGAGAAGATACTTGGTATAGTATGCGTCACTGAGGGAAAGAGGCCCAATCTGCTCCTTGGAGGGTATCCCATGGAAAATCTGTCGCCCCAGCTGCTCGTCCGCTTCATCAGCGTGGGCGCCACCCTTTTCCACGTGGTCACCTGTAATGAGCGACGGGTCGAGAGACTCATCACCCTGGCAGCCGCACGGATCAAGGGGATGGGGAGCCCACTGGTCTGGACCTGCACCACCGGTCTCAGCCGGGACGGGGAGGTTTTGCCGGACACGAGCGACCCCCTGAAGGCCCTTGATTTCTTCATGTCCCATCCGGGGCCCCTGATGGCGATCTTCAAGGACATTCCCTACCTTTGGCGTGACAATCCGGTGCTGATCAGGAAAGTCAAGGACATGGCCTGTGCCTCGCGGGGGAGGGGAAAGGTGGCCGTTATTCTGGGGGAAGAGGATCGCATCCCCGCCGTTCTCAAGGAAGAGATCACCACGCTGACCCAGGACCTGCCCACGGTGGAGGAAATACGCGCTTTTCTGGGACAGGTGCGGGAGCAGGATCCCACGCTTGCAGCGGCCTGTGAATGCGAGCCCGGACTCTTCGAGAGGCTCGTGGTGGCTGGCCGCGGACTTGACCTGGTCGACCTGGAGAGGGCTCTGCGGATGCTGCGGCTGAGCGATGCCCACGCAACCGACGCGGTGCGGGAACTGCTGGAGAACAAGCGCCGCATTATCCAGCAGAGCGGTATCATGGAGCTGGTGCTGGATTACGCCGGATGCGACCAACTTGGCGGAATGGAAAATCTGAAACACTGGCTCAAACGGCGCGAGAACGCTTTCGGCGTGGATGCCATAACGTCAGGGATCGGTCTGCCCAAGGGCGTCCTGATCATGGGGATCGCCGGCTGCGGCAAGTCACTGTTCGTCAAGGCCATTGCCGCTGAATGGCGACTTCCCTTGATACGTCTCGACATGTCCACGGTCTACGGCGGGGTTTTCGGGACGCCGGAAGTGAGTTTGAACACGGCGTTCAGGACAGCCGAAGCGGTTGCGCCCTGCGTGCTCTGGATAGACGAGATAGAGGCGGGGATTACGACCCACGGTTTCAAGTCGGAAGGAGGGTCCGCGTCACGGGTCCTCGGATCCTTCCTGACCTGGATGCAGGAAAAGCGGGCGCCGGTTTTCGTGGCCGCAACGGCGAACGCCATCGAGATGCTCCCGGCCGAGGTGTTGCGCAAGGGGCGTTTTGACGAGATATTCTACGTGGGCCTTCCGGAGGCCGCCGCCCGTGAAGAGATATTCCGCATCCACCTGGAAAAGCGCGGGCTCGATCTCTCCGGGTTCGATATCCCTCTCCTTGCGGGATCCACCAAAGGGTTCTCCGGGGCCGAGATAGAGCAGGCCGTCCATTCAGCGGCCTTCGAGGCGCTCGCGGACCGGCGTGTCCTGACCCAGCAGGATCTCATGATCATGGTGAGCCGGACGGTTCCCCTTTCCATCACCATGGCCGAGCAGATTAAGAGGATCGAGACCTGGGCCTTCAAACGGGCGGTGCCTGCATCGGGGAAGTTTACGTAGTGCCCGTCCGGAAACTCCGGAATGAAAAACAGTTTGTCCTGCTGCGTAGCGTCATACGGATACGTGGAAAATTGCCGGACGGTACCTGGCAAGGGATACTTTGAGGAGAGGGTGCGGATAGTGACACAGGAAAAGGCCAGGGTGGACAAGCTCCTGGTGGATCGTGGTCTCGTTGAATCCCGGGAAAGGGCCAGGGCGCTGATAATGGCCGGCCAGGTTCTCGTACAGGGACATCCCGTGCAGAAAGCCGGAGTGCTGGTAAGAAGGGATGCGGAGATATCCCTGAAAAACGACGGCAATCCCTTTGTGAGCCGCGGCGGGCTTAAGCTCCGCAAGGCGTTGGATGAATTCGCGATTGCGGTCGATGGACTGTGCGCCCTTGATGTGGGCGCCTCCACGGGAGGGTTTACCGACTGCCTCCTGCAGCGCGGCGCCAGAAGAGTGATTGCAGTGGATGTGGGGTACGGCCAGCTTGCATGGAAGCTTCGCCGGGATGAACGCGTATGCTGTCTGGAAAGAACGAACATACGCTATCTGGGAGCGGACTCCCTGCCTGAGATGCCGGATATTGCGGTTATTGATGCATCATTTATTTCACTCGAAAAAGTATTGCCCGCGGTGCTCAGCCTTACAAAGGATGGAGCGGAAATAGTCGCGCTTATCAAGCCCCAGTTCGAAGTCGGTCGGGGGGAAGTGGGAAAGGGGGGGGTTGTTCGCGACGAAAGAAAGCATAAGGAGGTAGTGTCTACAATCTGCAGACGAGCGGAAGACCTTGGACTCATCGTGTGTGGAGTGGTAGAATCGCCTCTTCTCGGCCCGAAAGGAAATCGTGAGTTCCTGATCCATCTGAAGAAGGGCGTCAATGGTGTACAAGGAAAGGGAAAATAGCCTTGTTCCGTGTCGGGTTCAAGGGGTGAGAGGCTGTGCTCTTTCATCGTGTCCAATCCGTCATGCCGACGGATCGCGAATTGCGTTCAAGGAGGAGGGACAGAAGTGGATGGATGTATTTTCTGCAGAATTATCGCCGGCGAGGTTCCCGCCCGCACGGTCTACGAAGACGAACACCTTGTTGTCATTGAGGATATTTCTCCGGTCGCTCCGCTGCACCTGCTGATCATACCGCGGAAACATATCGTCAATTCTTTGGAAGTGCGGGAAGAGGATGCTTTTTTGATTGGGCGCGCCTTCCAGGTTGCTGCCGAAATTGCACGGGAGAACGGCGTGGCGGAAGATGGCTTCAGAATAGTCAACAATACCAATGCCGGGGCGGGCCAGACAGTGTTCCACATTCATTTTCACCTCCTGGCGGGAAGGAAGTTTTCCTGGCCTCCCGGATAGTGCTGCTACAGGGGGGAGACGGATAGTGAGACAGCCGAATTCCAATATGTTAGAAAGGAGAGTGCGGTGATGAGGTGGTTATTGACGATTTGCTCAGTTACGCTTCTGTTTGCCGGCACGGCGACGGCGGAAACATACATCTGGGAAGACGCCAATGGAACCGTGAATTTTTCAGAGGATATTTCCCGCGTTCCGAAAAAGTACAGAAAAAAGGTTCGCGTACGCAGTGACGTGTCCCAGGAAACTGAACAGTCCGTCGCTGCTGCGGAAGCGGGAGGAGCAAAATCATCATCTCCTGCCCCTGCTGTGTCCGATGCGGGTAAACCTGGCGAGGGAGACGAGGGGAAGCGACTCCGATACGGGGGGAAGAGTGGTGATGAATGGAGAAGTGAATTTGCCTATCTGAAGGCTGATCTGAGGTCGACGGATGACCAGATTGCCGAATTGAACGGGAGACTTTCCGATACGAGCAGGATGTCGCGCTTGGATTACCTCAACATACAGAGTTCCTTGAAATCACTCCAATTGCACAGGGCTGAGGTGGGGAGAAAGCTCGATGCGCTGGGCCTAGCCGCGACACGGGCCGGGGTGCCTGCCGAATACCGGTGACATGGCCCTGTCCGGCTGCGTGCTGACGACAAGAGAGGGCCCGGAAATTTCATTCCCGGGCCCTCTCTCTTTCACCGGCGCCCATCCGGAAAATCCGTATGGACACTGAATTGCATGGCGTTACATTCGATCCTTTCCTCTAATCCGTCGGTGAAAAGCGGGCGATCACGACAGGCGCGCTCTTTCCGGCCGAACCTGTCATCCCGCCGGCTTTTTCCTTTTTCAAGCGGTGCAATGCGCCTTGCGGATGAGAAATACGCTTTCGCCGTGATGTTCTGTAACGCCATATCTCCATGCTCCGGAATGCCGTAGGGTTGTCCGAGGTGCCGACCTTTGTGCCAGCATAGCCGGGAATGCGACGTAAGGTTACCTTTGGCAAGGCGTACGCACTGTCACCGAACCCGGTCTGTATGATCCGTGTAGTGAATGTCAGTCTCTTACCGTACCGTACGTGCATCCCAGAGCACTTTCAAAGAACGCTTCCTGCATCTTCATTATATGACATGTACCGGGTGTGTCAAGCATCGGGAAAGTCTCATCCTGTAAACGGCCAGGCATGCTGGAACGCGCTCTTTTGAAAGGGTATGCCAGGGAGGCTTTCCTCCCTGGCATACTGCCTGCGAATGCCCTCCTTCCGTCAGTAGAGTCCGCGTGCGCCCCATTCCCTTGACACCGCCTCTTTATTCGTGACATACTTTCCGCGAACCATCCCTTCTCAACCGGGAGCCGCCAAAAGGCGGCTCCCGTCTTGTATGTGCGGAGCTTATGGAACACGCGAATTTCATCCACCTCCATGTCCACACCCAGTATTCGCTTCTCGACGGTGCCATCCGCATCGGTGATCTGGTGAAAAAAGCGCAAGAGTACCGGATGCCCGCTGTTGCCATTACGGACCACGGCAACATGTTCGGGGCAATAGAGTTTTACCTGAAGTGTCAATCCGCCGGAATAAAGCCGCTTGTCGGCTGTGAGGTGTACCTTGCGCCGGAGTCTCGTCATAGCAAGGAATCCCGGGGGATTGGAGACGCTGCATACCATCTCGTACTCATTTGCGAGAACCTTGAGGGATACCGAAATCTCTGTCGGCTTGTCTCCATAGGCTACAAGGAAGGGTTCTACTATCGTCCCCGTATCGACAAGGAGGTGCTCCGCCGTTATTCTTCCGGTCTCATCGCACTTTCCGCCTGTCTGAAAGGGGAGGTGGCCTGGTTGTGCGAAGGCGACAGGCTATCGGAGGCACGAGCCGCTGCCGAAGAGTTTTCCGACATCTTTCCCGGTCGCTACTATCTGGAATTGCAGGAGAACACCCTTCCGGAGCAGGAGCGGGCCAACAAAGGGCTTCTCCGGTTGGCAGAAGAACTGGGACTCCCGCTCGTTGCCACCAATGATTGCCACTATCTGAATCGAGAGGACGCGAAACCCCACGAGGTTCTCCTCTGCATTCAGACCGGTAAAACCATGGACGATCCCGGCAGGATGAGTTTTTCCGCCGACGAATTCTATTTCAAGTCCCCGGAGGAGATGGCGTCTGCCTTTTCCCATGTCCCCGAGGCGCTTGCCAATACCCTCCGCATCGCCGATCGGTGTGATCTCCGCTTCGACTTCAAGACGTACCACTTTCCCCGATATGAGCCGCAGTCGGGAAACTCGCTGGAAGACGAGCTTACCCGGCAGGCGTACGAAGGGCTCAATGACAGGCTGCAGCATATACGCAGGAAAAATCCCTCATTCACCGATGAAGACGAGAAGGCCTACCGGAAGCGTCTGGAAACCGAATTGACATGCATCATCCAGATGGGGTTTCCGGGGTATTTCCTTATTGTTGCGGACTTCATCAACTGGGCCAAGAAACAGGGGATACCGGTGGGGCCGGGAAGGGGTTCTGCGGCCGGATCCCTGGTTGCCTATGCGCTGCGGATTACGGACCTCGATCCGATTCCCTATAACCTTCTTTTCGAAAGGTTTCTCAATCCCGAACGAATCTCCATGCCCGATATCGACGTGGACTTCTGTCAGAACCGCCGGGAAGAGGTCATCCAGTACGTTACCGGGAAATACGGGCGCGATAAGGTCTGCCAGATCATCACCTTCGGCACCATGGCCGCGAAGGGTGCGATACGGGACGTGGGGAGAGCGCTGAACTATTCCTACGGCGAGGTGGACAAGATTGCCAAGCTTGTTCCCAACGTCCTCAATATCCAGCTTGCCGAAGCTCTGAAAAAGGAACCGAAGCTCACGGATATGGCAGCAGCCGACCCGCGCATCAAGGAACTCCTTGATACCGCCCTCTGCCTTGAGGGACTTACGCGCCACGCATCGACGCACGCTGCGGGCGTCGTTGTGGCGCCCGACGAGCTGGAGGAGTTCTGTCCCGTTTACATGGATCAGAAGAGCAACTCCATCACCACCCAGTTCTCCATGAAGTATGTGGAAAAGATAGGTCTGGTAAAGTTCGACTTCCTCGGGCTCAAGAACCTCACCGTCATCGACAACGCGGTGAAGCTGATCCGGGCCGGGAAGTCCCCCGATTTCGACATCACCGCTCTTGGAGACGACGATGAGGCCGCCTATCACCTCCTCCAGGCCGGTAACACAACCGGTGTCTTCCAGCTTGAATCAAGCGGCATGAAGGAACTCCTCGTCAAGCTCAAACCGTCCTGCTTCGAAGACATCATCGCTGTCTGCGCCCTGTACCGTCCCGGTCCGCTGGGCTCCGGAATGGTGGACGACTTCATCGATCGCAAGCACGGCAGAAAGCCGGTCACCTACGAACTCCCCCAGCTGCAGCCGATCCTGAAGGACACCTACGGCGTCATTGTCTATCAGGAGCAGGTTATGCAGATCGCCCGTTCCCTTGCGGGGTATTCCCTCGGCGGCGCGGATCTGCTCCGTCGCGCCATGGGAAAGAAAGACCCCGCGGAAATGGCGAAACAGCGGGACATTTTCCTGGCAGGGGCGAAAGAAAACAACATTGACGGGAAAAAGGCGGAAGCGATCTTCGACCTCATGGCAAAGTTCGCGGAATACGGTTTCAACAAGTCCCATTCCGCTGCCTATGCTCTCATCGCCTACCAGACCGCCTACCTGAAGGCGCATTTCCCGGTAGAGTTCATGGCAGCGCTCCTTACCGAGGATATGGATTCCTCGGACAAAGTCATCAAGAACATCGCCGAGTGCCGCGGCATGGGTATCCAGGTTCTCCCGCCCGATATCAATGCCTCGGAGCTGTCCTTCACGGTTCGGGAAAACTCTATCCGCTTCGGCCTCGGGGCGGTGAAAAACGTGGGCGCGGCTGCAGTGGAGGCCATTCTGGAGGCGAGGGGCGGAGAACCCTTCCGCGACCTTTTCGATTTCTGCAAGCGCGTGGATCTGCGGCGCGTGAACCGGAGGGTTGTGGAGTCGCTTATCAAGTGCGGCGCCTTCGATTCCACCGGCTTCAGGAGGGCGCAGCTTGCGGCCGCCCTGGAAAGCGCGATGGATATCGGCCAGAAACTCCAGAAGGAAAGGTCCGGCGCCCAGGCTTCCCTTTTTGATGAATCGGAAGTGGTGATGGCGTCGGGAAACGGCATCGGGAGCGTCCCGGATATTCCCGAATGGCGGGAAAAAGACCTTCTTTCCTTTGAAAAGGAGGCTCTCGGCTTCTATATTACCGGACATCCCCTTGACCGGTATGCGGATGATGTCAGGCGCTTTGCCTCTGCAACCACCGCCACGCTTTCGGAAAAGGAGGACAGAAGTGAAGTCAGGGTGTGCGGCATTGTTGCGGGCTTGACAGAAAAAATTACGAAAAAGGGTGATCGCATGGCCTTTGCCCTTATCGAAGATCAATCGGGATCGGTGGAGGTGATGATCTTCCCCGATGTGTACGGCAAGGTTTCCGAGTTCTTGAAGAGCGAAGAGCCGCTTCTGGTAACGGGCGTCTTGGAGGTCGGAGAGGAGAGTTGCAAAATCAGGGCAACGGACGTTGCGCTTCTCGGCTCCCTGAAGGAGACCCGTTCCCGGGCGGTGAGCTTTACCCTTCACGCGGACGGTGTGCGCCCGGAACAACTGGCCTCTCTGAAGGAGATACTGGCAAGGCACCGGGGGGAGTGCCCGGCAAGGCTCATGGTGATAATACCCGACACCTGCCGGACGGTAATTCGCCTCCCGGCAACCTGTTCGGTCCGTCCCAGTGATAATTTGTCGCTGGAGGTAGAGGAGCTGTTCGGTTATAATGCGACGACCTTTGAATAGCCACAGAGTGCGTGCCGGAAAGAAGGGCACAGGAACCCCAAGGAGAATGACAGGATGTCCCTGAACCAGTATCTGGATTTCGAGAAACCGATTGTGGAGCTAGAGGAGAAGCTCCGTGAGCTTCAGGAGTTTTCAACTGCTTCGGTTAATCTGAAGACGGAAATCAGTCACCTTGAAAAGAAGGTGGAGAAGATGAGGGAAGAAATTTTCTCCAATCTAACCCGATGGCAGAAGGTTCAACTTGCGCGGCACATCAACCGTCCCTTCACCCTGGATTATATTCGTCTCATCTTTACTGATTTCATTGAGCTGCACGGTGATCGTAAATTTGCCGACGATCATGCCATTGTGGCAGGCCTGGCGAGGCTTGACGGTGAACCTGTGATGATTATCGGTCATCAGAAGGGGCGGGATACCAAGGAAAAGGTCTACCGGAACTTCGGGATGCCGAATCCGGAGGGTTACCGCAAGGCGTTGCGGCTCATGGAGATGGCTGAAAGGTTCCATCTTCCCATCATAACTTTTGTTGACACTCCCGGAGCTTTTCCCGGTATCGGCGCGGAAGAGAGGGGACAGGCGGAGGCAATCGCCAGAAACCTCATGGAGATGTCGCGTCTCCGAACGCCCATCGTCGTGGTGGTCACCGGGGAGGGGGGCTCGGGAGGGGCGTTGGCCATTGCGGTGGGCGACAGGATATTGATGCTGGAGCACTCCATCTATTCCGTTATCTCGCCTGAAGGGTGTGCCGCAATCCTCTGGGCGGACGGAACCAAGGGGGAAATCGCAGCGGAAGCCCTCAAGCCGACAGCCCAGGACCTGAAAGAACTGGAAGTAATTGACGAAATAGTTCCTGAACCTCTGGGAGGGGCGCACCGGGACCATGATGCCGCGGCGAAAAGCGTGCGGGAGGCTGTCGTGAGAAACCTGCGAGAGCTTCGAGAGATTCCCGTAGAAAGGCTTCTTTCGGAACGGTATGACAAGTTCAGGCGGATGTCCAGATTTACCGAATAGCAGGAAGACCGGATGATTCCGGAATGAGCAGAGGACGGAGAAAGGGGCGTGGAAGGAGGCCCCTTTTCCGTTTCAGGGGAGAAAATGAAAGAACGTTTGCAGAAGATACTGGCTCGGGCCGGCATATCCTCCCGCCGTGCAGCTGAAGAATTGATGACGGAGGGGAGGGTTTCCGTGAACGGGGTCGTGATCCTGGAGAAGGGGACAAAGGCCGACCCCGAGACGGACGTGATCGCCGTCGACGGCAGGTCCATCTCCCTGGATGTGGTCAAAGTGTACCTGGTTCTGTACAAGCCTGCGGGATATATGACCACATTGAAAGACCCTCGGGGGCGGCCCCTGGTGACCGACCTTCTGTCGGGAGTCAGGGAGAGGGTCTATCCCGTGGGGCGGCTCGATTATAATACCGAGGGCCTACTGCTGCTGACGAACGACGGAGAATGGGCGAATTCCCTTGCCCACCCCCGTCACGAGGTGAATAAGGAATATCACGTCCGGGTACGGGGAAAGGTGACGGCAGGGCAGATGCAGCGACTTGCCGCCGGAATCGAGCTTGACGACGGAAAAACAGCGCGCGCTGCGGTGCGGATAGTCCGGGAGAGCGACACCAATACGTGGCTTTCCATCACTATCCATGAGGGACGCTACCGCCAGGTGCGTCGCATGTGCGAGGCGGTGAGCCTTTCGGTAGTTCGCCTGAAGAGGGTCCGGTACGGTTTTCTCGGCCTGGAGGGGCTGAAGCCGGGAGAGTACCGGGCCCTCACGCCGGACGAGGTGGACCGATTGCGGCGTCCGGCGCACAGGGAGAAAGGGGAGAACGGGCCGCGCTCCGTTTCCGAAAAGCGAAGAGGAGGGAAACGTGCCGTCCAAAAGAAAAAGCCGGCGTAATTACGGGCATCGGCTTTCCGGAAGGCAATCCGGCGATGCCGGTGCGTCTACTTGTGCAGTATTCCCTTGACCGCATCCAGGAGGTCTGCGGGCAGTATGTAGGTCTTGGTGTTCTGGGAAGTCGCCAGCTTCTGCATCGCTCCCACGTAGCGATCCCCGAGAAGGAACATGGCCGGTAATTCTTTGTCTCCGACCGCACGGGCAATGTTTTCGATGGCCTTGGAAGATGCTTCGGCAAGGGTCACCTGGGCCTCGGCTTCCTTCCGTGCGGCTTCCAGTTTTCCCTCTGCATCCAGGATGACGGCAGCCTTGCGTCCCTCGGCTTCCAGGATGGCGGCCCGTTTCGTTCTTTCAGCGGATGCCTGCTGTTCCATGGCGTGCTGCATGGATGCCGACGGCTTGATATCCTGAATTTCCACCGACTTTACCGAAATACCCCAGTCCACCACGTCGCTGGAGATGATTTCCCGAAGCCGGGCCTTGATGGTGTCCCGTGAAGAGAGCGCTACATCCAGCTCCATCTCGCCGATAATCGCCCTCAGGGTGGTCATGATAAGGTTCTGGATGGCATACTCGAAATTGGATATCCCGTATACCGCCAGGACCGGGTCGATAACCTTGATAAAGGCAATGGCATTGCAGACGATAACGGCATTGTCTTTCGTAATCGCCTCCTGCGAGCCTATTTCCAGGGGCATATCCTTAGTGGAGATGCGGTAGGCGACGGTGTCGATGTAGGGGATTATGAAGTTGAGGCCGGGCTTCAGCGTCACATGGTACTTTCCGAGACGCTGGACAACGTACTCGTATCCTTGGGGAACTATCCGGACCCCCATCATGATGGTTGCAGCCACCGCCAATGCCAGAATAACAAAGATTACCAGACTTGCCATGATTCCTCCTTACCGTCTCATGAGCATGAAATAGTCATCAACCCTTTCTCAGCACCAGCTTGTCTCCCGCGATATCGGTGATTACCCCCCGATCGCCCAACTGGAGCGGCTCTTCGGAGATGAAGGACCATTCTTCCGATCCCAGTACCGCAATGGGAAAGCGAACCACTCCTCCCGGAAAGGTTGAATCGTATACCCTGACCACAATCCCCGCTTTGCCGACTACCGCATCCTTGCTCTGTCCCGACAGCGTTTTTGTCTGCTGGCGGAAGAATCTGAACCAGAAATAGGTGAAGACGCCTGACAGAACGGCCCACAGGGCAAGCTGCACGGCAAGGGATTCAATCCCCGTCATGAGGGAAATCAGTCCGACGACGATTGCGGCAAGCCCGAACCAGATGATAGTGAAAGAGGGGACAACCAGTTCCAGGGCAGTGATGGCTATGCCAGCCGCAATCCATATCCACGATTTCACCTTTGCTCCTCCGCTCCTTTGTGAACATGGTGAAGGGTAACGAGACGTATCCTGTAGTGTGCCTCACCATTGGAATGGTGTCAACGGAATGTTTGGGAAGCCCACGCATGTTGATACCCCGGCGGTGCGCCCTGGTTTCCGAGGCCGCGGAACCCATGACGGCCGGTTGTGCCGCCCATTGGTGCCGACCGTTTTCTGATGGATTGCTCCTGCATGGCAGGATACCGTGTTGACCATCCCTGCCGGTTGCGGCAGAATACAACACATGACGCAAATTCCGGTTTGGGAGGGAAGGGACATGAGGGCTTCTTTCATGCTGCTGCTGGTTTTCTTGGGTAGCCCGGGGCTGTCACATGCGGATACGTACAAATGGGTAGACAGTCAGGGAGTTGTCAATTTTACCGACAACCTGGATGCCGTGCCCAGAAAATACCGTAAGAAGGTACAGGTCACACCATCGGAAGGTACGTCATCAGGGGCGCCGAAGCAGGAAGAGTCCGGAAGGAATGAAGCGTTGGAAAACAGGCCGGGAACAGCGGCGCCCGCCCCAGGTGCCTCCGAAGGGCCGAAGATGTATGGCGGGCATGACGAACGGTGGTGGAAATCCAGCTATGCAGCGATTCGCGGTGAGCTGAAGAGTCTCCAGGACAACCTTCCCGCCAAGAAGGACGACCTGGAAAAGCTTCGGCGGAAACTCGCGCTTTATACGTACACGCGAAACCGGATAGCCTACCAGGAAAAGCTTGCCGAAGTTCAGCGTGACGAAGAGAGAATCAAAGCGCTGACTGAGCAGTTGGCAAATCTAGATACGCTGGCGGCGACCGCCGGTGTGCCGTTCGATTGGCGACAATAGCCCCGATTCCTGCGTGGGCGGTCCTGTCCGTGCGCAAGCCATTAGTATTTTCTTCGTTGACAGGCAACTGAAAAACAGGTATAAGAACTTTCCTCCCAAGTATGGATACCCCGATCACGGGGGATGTTTACTTGGTACCAACATTCGGCGGCGTACCCAAGTGGTAAGGGACCGGTCTGCAAAACCGTCATTCAGCGGTTCAAATCCGCTCGCCGCCTCCATAAAAATCAAGGGGCTAGTCGATAATGGCTAGCCCCTTTCTCATTTCGTGCATCCTGTTTCTGAGATGTTCGTTTCTGGCGCCGTCTTGAGGTGCCTGCCGGTTCACTGCGAGCAACGTTCGCCTATCTCAAAACCGGCGGTTGGAGGTATCCTCCGGAACTGTCCACGAGGAGAGGAGAGCGTTCTTTCCCCTTGCCTGCCGTTCTAGGTGCCGGATTTCACATTGTCCGCGTGGTAGTGCCGTTCCCCGAATATGGCGGATCCCACCCGCACCAGCGTTGCCCCCTCCTCGACGGCAACCTCGAAATCCCCGGACATGCCCATGGAGAGCTCATGCATGGAGACTCCCGGGATGTCTTCCGCCATGATTATCTCTGCCAGGCGCCTGAGCTCCCGGAAATAGGGACGGACCCGCTCGGCCTCGTCAAAGAAGGGGGGCATGGTCATGAGGCCGCAAATGCGGAGATGGGGTAGGGAAGCCGCCTCGCGAGCCAGCCGGATGACTCCGGAACTGGTGGTCCCGGATTTGGTCTCCTCGCCTGAGATGTTCACCTGGAGGAGGATGTCGCAGACCTTTCCGGCCTTTTCCCACTGCCTGTTGATTTCCCGGGCCAGGGAAATGCGGTCCACCGAGTGGATAAGTGTCACCAGGCTGGCGATGTATTTTACCTTGTTGGACTGCAGGGTGCCGATGAAGTGCCATTCTGCGGGTTCCGGCACCTGCCCCGCCTTTTCCATCAGTTCCTGGACATAGTTTTCCCCAAAGATGCGCTGCCCTGCATCGAGGGCTGCCATGATCGCCCCAACCGGCTGTGTCTTGGAAACGGCCACCAGGCGAACGGCCTGCGGATTGCGGCCGGAGCGTTCCGCTGCCCTACGGATCCTCTCTTGAATCTGGAGCAGATTTTTGGCGATTGACATTGGATGCCTCCTTGCACCCCGCGGGTCAGGCGATGGCTCCCAGGTTCCGTAACGCTTCCACGACCTCGCACAGCGGCAACCCCACCACGTTGGTGTAGGACCCTTCGATCCTTCGTATCATGTAGGCCGCCTTTCCTTGGATAGCGTAGGCACCCGCCTTGTCAAAGGGGCAGCCGGTGGCGATGTAGTCGTGAATCTCGTCGGACCGGAGAAGCTTGAAAAAGACCCGTGTCGTGACTGCCTCCGCAACCTCTCGTCCGGTTCCGCTGTCGAAGACCGAAAAGCCGGTGATCACCTCGTGGGCCGTCCCGGAAAGCCTGTTCAACATCCGTTCGGCATCCGCCGCGTCCCTGGGCTTTCCCATGACCTCTCCGCCGCTCACCACGATAGTGTCCGCGCCGATAAAAAAGCGGCCGCCGTTGCACGTCGCCACGGCGCGCGCCTTTTCCGAGGCCAGCCTCAGCGCGTGGGCTTCGGGCTGTTCCCCTTCCCGGAAGGTTTCGTCAATCTCGCCCGGACGCACCTGGAAAGAGATACCGGCGGACCGGAGGAGCTCTACCCGCCGGGGTGAGGCCGAAGCGAGGACAATGGTGCGGCTTTCATGCATCATGGCTGCGGTCCTTTTGTATTGTGCCGCTGATGCGGCGTCGTCTGCGCCTGAGGATGATTGAGGTCGGTCGTCAATAGCGGACACCAAACTCCTATGCTGCTTTTAGCTCTTTGAAATATTTCTGTTCATA
>JAAZOO010000208.1 GCA_012797715.1 Geobacteraceae bacterium
GCTCGGGGCGGGCATTCTCCGGATACTGTAACCATGCAGGATTATAGCAATTGAGGGCGTATTTGCAAGGCAAATAACCGGCCTGGCGAGAACCTTTTCATGAAATCAGAGCAGTCTGTACAAAAAGGGGAGGAAGGTGTACCCTGCTTTCCGAGCAACTTTTTTCACACACAGCAGGGGGGAGGAGAAACATGTTGAGCGGCAAACAGAAACGTTTTCTGCGGAGTCTCGGGCACGGCCTGAAGCCGGTTATTCTGGTGGGGAAAGGGGAGGTAGGCGCGTCGCTTGTTCAGGAAACGGCAGCCGCCCTTGAAAGTCATGAACTGATAAAGGTGAAGATTTTGGAAAGCTGCCTTGCGGACAGGCACGAGGTCGCCGCTGAACTGGCGGATGCGTGTGGCGCGGAGGTCGCACAGGTTCTGGGCCGGACGGCGCTTCTCTACCGGAAAGGGGAGGAGCCGAAGATCCAGCTTCCCGCATAGCTTGCGGCAGAGTTGCGCGGGATGTCCCGCTATCCCTTCCTGTCTGCGTCGTCCTCTTTCCGCGCCTGCGCCTCGATCTCGTCTTTTCCTTCAAGGGCGCGCTTGAAGTTCTTGATCCCCCTGCCGAGGGAGCTGCCGATCTCCGGGAGCTTTCCGGCCCCGAACAGTATCAGTACCAGCAACAGGATGATGAGAATTGCCAGAGGGCTGTATCCGAACATGCTTTTTTCCTCCAAAGCCGTAGGTGCGAGGTGAAAGTATGGCATCGCGGGGTGCAAAAAGCAAGGTTCTTGATTGGGAAAAACGCGCTCAGCCTGCGCCTCGAACAGAGGTATTGGTGCGGGGCGCCTTGACATCCCTCGCGTGCTCCGGGTACAGTGGAGTCGCTTCCGGTTACCGGGTTTCAATGATGCGCAATTCGGCAGGTGGAGCCCTCCTTCGGTGCCTCCGGCCGGCCTTCTTCTGCGGCTCCAGGCCCATTTCGCAACAGCCCATGAACTCTCCCTGCAGCTGGGGAGACCATCGGCTGCCTGCGCTCCCTTTCGCCGCGCGCCGCACCGAGTCAGGCCGAAGTCGTTCTCTGCGGACGACTCCACCTGCCCTTTTCAGGATGAAACTTTTCCATGGGATTCGCCCCTCGCGGGCGTAACGATACTTTTTCAGGGGCTGATGGGCCCATGCGCGCCCATCAGGGAAGAGAGCGCTGAAGATGGCCGAGGCCGGCAGAACCCGAAAGCAGCGGGAAAAGGATGATAATGAAGATCGGATGCTTCAGGAGCGGTTCCGCGATTTCCTCACAAGGATCGCGGACGGGGTCGTTCTGGTGAATCGTCGGGGAACCGTCCGGTTCGTCAATCCGGCTGCGGAAACCCTTCTGGGACGGAGCGCCGCCGATCTGGAGGGTGAGCGGTTCCCGTTCCCCCTGGCGGAGGAAACCAGCGAGATAACCGTGACCCGTCCGGACAGGGAAACACGCTTCGCGGAGATGCGGGTAGTCGAGACCGAGTGGGAAGGGGCCTCTGCCTCCCTTGTCACGCTGCGGGACACCACCGAACGGCGGCTCATGGAGGAGAGGCTCCGGGAAAATCAGGAGCGGCTGGAGGAGCTAAACCGGACCCTGGAGGAGAAGATCCGGGAAGAGGTGGACAGGGGCAGGGAGAAGGACCACCTCCTGATCCTGCAGAGCCGGCAGGCGGCCATGGGGGAGATGATAGGCAGCATTGCCCACCAGTGGAGACAGCCCCTGACTGCTGTCTCCCTCCTGATCCAGGACCTGGGAGAGACGTATGTGTACGGTGATTTCACCAAGGAGTACCTGGACGCCACAATCAGGAGCGCCCTGAACATCATTCAGCACATGTCCCAGACCATCGACGATTTTCGCGATTTCTTCAGGCGGGACAGGGAGCCGCAGGCCTTCAGCCTGCGCAGCATCGTGGACAGGGCCCTTTCCTTTATCGAGACGAGTCTGCGCTATTACACAATCGCGGTGGACGTGGACGTGGATGATGACCTGATCGTGTTCGGATACCCCAACGAGTTTTCCCAGGTCCTCCTCAATATCTTGGGGAACGCCAAGGACATCTTCCGCGAGCGGTGCACGGAGAAACCGGTGATACGGATCCACGGTTTCCGGGAAAACAGGAAGACGGTGCTAACCATCACCGATAACGGCGGCGGCATCCCCGAAGAGATCCTGGATCGAATCTTCGAGCCGTACTTTACCACCCGGAAACGGGAAAACGGCACGGGTATCGGGCTCTGGCTGTCGAAGACCATTATCGAGAAAAACATGGAAGGGACACTGACCGCTTGCAACGTGGAGGGTGGCGCCCGGTTCCGCATCGAAGTCGGAAGCTGAACGCATGGACGGTTTCAAGCTCACCAGCGGCTTTGAGCCGCGCGGCGACCAGCCCGCCGCCATTGCCGAACTGGCGGAGGGGATACTGCGCGGCGACAGCCACCAGGTGCTCCTGGGCGTTACCGGTTCCGGCAAGACCTTTACCATGGCCAACGTGGTGGCGGCCGTCAACCGCCCCACGCTGGTCATCGCCCCCAACAAGACACTGGCGGCCCAGCTCTACGGCGAATTCAAGGAACTTTTTCCCGAGAATGCCGTGGAATACTTCGTTTCCTACTACGATTACTACCAGCCCGAGGCCTACCTCCCCACCACCGACACGTACATCGAGAAGGATTCGTCCATCAACGACGAGATCGACAAACTCCGCCACTCGGCGACCCGCAGCCTCCTCACGCGGCGCGATGTGCTCATTGTCGCCTCCGTCTCCTGCATCTACGGCATCGGCTACCCCGAGTCCTACCAGGCCATGCACATCTTTTTCCACCAGGGGGACGACTACGGCCGGGACGAACTCCTCCGGAAGCTGGTGGAGATCCAGTACGAGAGGAACGACGTGGATTTCCACCGCGGCTCCTTCCGGGTGCGGGGGGACATCGTGGAAGTCTTCCCGGCCCACGACGACGAGCGGGCGCTCCGCATCGAGTTCTTCGGCGACACCGTGGAGACAGTCGCCGAGATCGATCCCCTGCGGGGACAGGTGATCCAGCGTCTCTCCAAGTGCGCCATCTACCCGGCGTCCCACTACGTGGCGAGCCGCGAGACCCTGGAACGGGCCGTGGCGTCCATCCGGAACGAGCTGGAGGAGCGCATCCGCTGGTTCCGGGAGCGGAACATGCTGGTGGAGGCCCAGCGCATCGAGCAGCGGACCTTCTTCGACATCGAGATGCTGGAGGAGATGGGGTTCTGCCAGGGGATCGAGAACTACTCGCGCCACTTCGACGGCCGCGCCCCCGGAGAGCCCCCCTATACGCTCATCGACTATTTTCCCAAGGACTTCCTCCTGATCATCGACGAGTCCCACATCACCGTGTCCCAGATCGGCGGCATGTACCGGGGGGACCGGAGCCGCAAGGAGACGCTGGTGAACTACGGGTTCCGCCTCCCCTCGGCCCTGGACAATCGCCCCCTCAACTTCAGGGAATTCTCCGGAAAGCTGAACCAGGTCGTGTACGTATCCGCCACGCCGGCGGAGTATGAACTGAAGAAAGCGGGTGGGGTGGTGGTGGAGCAGGTGATCCGCCCCACCGGACTCCTCGACCCTTCCATCGAGGTGCGCCCCGCATCCGGCCAGGT
This sequence comes from Geobacteraceae bacterium, assembly GCA_012797715.1. Lineage (GTDB taxonomy): Bacteria > Desulfobacterota > Desulfuromonadia > Geobacterales > Geobacteraceae > RPRC01. Next base: position 3,640 of record JAAZOO010000208.1, read on the forward strand.
GGACGACCTCCTGCACGAGATCCGGGAGACCACGGCCAAGGGAGAAAGGGTCCTGGTAACGACCCTGACCAAGCGCATGGCCGAGGAGCTCACGGACTACTACCGGGAGCTGGGGGTGAAGGTCAAGTACCTCCATTCGGACATCAACACCATCGAGAGGATGCAGATCATCCGGGATCTCAGGCTGGGGGTGTTCGACGTGCTGGTGGGGATCAATCTCCTCCGCGAGGGTCTGGACATTCCCGAAGTCTCCCTCGTCGCCATCCTGGACGCGGACAAGGAGGGGTTTCTCCGTTCCACGCGCTCCCTGATCCAGACCTGCGGCCGTGCCGCCCGCAACGTGGCGGGGCGGGTGATCCTCTATGCCGACACCGTCACCGGGTCCATGCGCGCCTGCATTGACGAAACGGAGCGGCGGCGCGCCATCCAGACCGCGTACAACCGCGAGCACGGCATCACCCCCCAGACGGTGAAGAAGGGGCTGCGCAGCATCCTCGAATCCATCGAGGAACACGACTACGTAAACCTTTCCAGGGTGGCCGAGGAAACGACGGAGTCTGTGCCGCTGGAAAAGATTCCGGGGATGGTGAAGAAGCTCAGGAAGGAGATGCTGGCGGCGGCCAGGGAGCTGGAGTTCGAGAAGGCGGCGGAGCTGCGGGATCGGATACGGAAGCTGCAGGACCTGGAGCTGGCGGCGCGATGAAAGGATCAGGCACAAGGCACAAGGAGATACCGGCCATGAGAGAAATGTTCGACCACGGCGGAACCGTTTTCGCCATCGCCCGTTCCCTGGGGATACCGCCGGAGGAACTGCTGGATTTTTCCGCCAACATCAATCCTCTCGGTCCGGCGCCCGGTGTCAGGGAGGCGGTCTGTTCTTCCTTTCACCGCCTCGTCCACTATCCCGACCGGGAGTGCTTTGAACTGCGCCGGGCCCTGTCCGGCCTCCACGGTGTCGACATGGCGCACATCGTTGCCGCCAACGGCTCAACCGAGCTGATCTACCTGCTCCCGCGGATCCTTCCGGGAGGGAAGGGGCTCACTATCGCCCCGGCCTTTTCCGAGTATGCCCGGGCCTTGGAACGGGCGGGATGGGAGGCTGACTCCCTGATTCTCTCTCCCCGTGACGGCTTCTCCCTTTCTCTGGAGAGGCTGGCCGCGCGGCTTGCCGAGGGCTGCGATCTCCTCTTTCTCTGCAACCCGGCCAACCCGACCGGAGCGCTCCTTCCCCTGCCGATGGTAGAAGAAATTCACCGTCTCTGCCGCGACACGGGGACCTTCCTGGTCCTGGACGAGGCTTTCATGGACTTCCGTGAGGAGGAGTCGGCGAAGAAGATGATATGCGAACGGGGCGGTGGGATCGTGCTCCGCTCCATGACCAAGTTCTATGCCATCCCCGGTCTTCGCCTGGGGTACGCCATGGCCTCAGCGGAGGTCATCCGGCGCTGTTCCGGGCTCCTGGAGCCGTGGAGCGTCAATACGGCGGCCCAGATTGCCGGTGTCGCCTCGCTGGCGGATGCCGGGTACCGGGACAGGACGGTACGCACGGTGGCGGCCGAGCGTGATGCCCTTGCCGCCGGCCTCGCCGCCCTGCCGGGACTGCACCCCTTCCCGTCTGCGGCCAATTACCTCCTCGTGGAAATGCGTGCCGGAACCACGGCCGCCGAACTGCGCTCCGCCCTTATCCCGAAAGGCGTGGTCATCCGGGACTGCTCCAATTACCAGGGACTGGACGGGCGATTTTTCCGGGTGGCGGTGCGCAGCTCCGGGGAAAACCGAAGGCTTCTCACGGAGCTGGCCGCAGTGCTGGGGAGATCCGGCCCCTCCAGCCGATCCGTTCCATGACGGCAGCAAAGGCGTCGTCCAGGGGCGCGGTAATAGTAACGGTCTCCCCGGACCAGGGGTGGAGGAAGGAATAGGCTGCGGCGTGGAGCAGCAGGCGGCCGCACCCCAGTTCGCTCCGGAACAGGCGGTTGTGGCGGCCGTCGCC
>JAAZOO010000209.1 GCA_012797715.1 Geobacteraceae bacterium
ATGAATGAAAAGAGCGGGTCCAGAAGGGGGTAAACGGGGTTCCCCTTCAGGATCAAATTTTTTACAAGCCAGGGAGAGACGACGGCCAGGGCAACCAGAAAAAACAGTCCCCCCCAACGCAGGGCCTGCTGTTGTTTCCCCGTGTCCCGTGCGTAAAGGAAGCAGACTGCCCCGTTGAGGAAGACCCAGGTGATGAAGGCGTTGTATTTCGTCCCTGCCGCCAGGCCCATGCAAACGGCCGAGAGGAACAGCCATTTCAATTCCCCGTAGCCGCCGTCCCTCCATTGAAGAAAAGCCAGGACCGACGCGGTCGTGAAAAAGATCATCCCCAGGTCGACATAGGCCGTAATGGACAGCCGCATCACCATGGGCGTGCTTGCGAAGATCAGAAGGCCGAGCCATCCCCACATCCGGCCTTCCCGGTCTCTCAGATTCCGGTAGACGAGGTAACCCGTCCCCCAGCCGAAGAGCATGTGGATCAAGGCGGGCAGTGTATCGTTGCCGAATACCAGCGGCACGAGATAGAGGAGGTCGATGTTCATGGGGAAGTAGCTGAAATCCGCCCAGGGCGTCTCGAACCAGCCGCCGTTTCGGATCCAGAGCTTCGGGATCGCCAGGTGGTGGATGAGCGCATCGCGCGAAACCGGCGGGGTCAGGCTGAGGATGAGTTCCACGACGAGGATCGACGCCAATGCGCAGGGCAAGATCACGCACAAAAGCCGCTCCGTGCAGGTATTCTTGGCGAAATATTCTGCGCAGGTTCCTGACATCCCGCTTTTCCTGTCATTCATATGGTGTTCGTCGGCGTGTCTCACCCGGTTTATCAATTCCCGTTGGCTCTCGAGAGAATCTGCAGATTTTGCTCAATCTCAGGATGTCCCGGGTTACGTTCCAGTGCCTCTCTGAAAAATGCCGCAGCCTCTTCCGTCCTGCCTTGCTTTGCACACAGGAGCCCCAGATTGTTGAGCACCTCCACGCTGTCTGGATTGATTCTCCTGGCAGCGCTCAAATGGTTTTCAGCTCTGGCCAGATCGCCCTGGCGTAACAATATCAACCCCAGATTCGCGTGTGCCGCTTCATGGTCCGGCTTGATCCGGAGAGCCTGCTCGAAGTCATGGGCCGCCGAGTCGAATTTCTCCTGCCTCATGAAAAAGATACCGCGGTCGACCAGGGCTCGCGTCAACTGCGGATCGATCTCCAGTGCCTTCCGGAAGAAATACATCGCCCCCGTCGGCGGAGTCGCCCGGGATGCACATACTCCCAGGCCGTGGTAGGGGTAGGCATAGTTTTCCTTGATCCGGATGGCCTCGAGAAAGTGCGGCACGGCCTTTTGACAGTCGTTACGATCCATGTAATACGCACCGATGTTGTTATGCGCCAGGGGATTGACCTCCGTCGCGGCAAGGGCTTGTTCGAAAAGGGTCAAGGTATTTGTCCAGGTATCCACCTGCGCCCTCGCAAGGATCGTCAGCCCCGAAAGTACGAAAAGACTCGACACGATGACCGGTCGCTTCAGTGCGGGCTTCCAGTGGGTGAGGCGTTCAGCCCCCCATGACAGGGCGATGAAGAGACCGATCAGAGGGATATAGGTGTAACGGTCCGCCATCGCCTGGGAGCCGACCTGCACAATCCCGATGACAGGGACCAGCGTGCCAAGGTACCAAAGCCAGCCGGCAAGCAGAAAGGGCATTTCGCGCTTTTTCCGGATCGCCATGACGCTCACCGCGCCGATAAGCAGCGATGAGACCCCTATCTTCCACGCCGCCGGCATGCCGGCGTGTGGATACAGGACGGCCAGATCGACGGGCCACACTGTCTTTCGAATGTATTCCAAGTAGGTGACGAGGGCATTGGCGAGCCTGACATCAATCGGCATCTTGTCTATGGACCAGACGGCGCCGACCTCTTTCTGAGCGACGAGGGTCAGGACACTGAACCCTGCGGACAGGAGGAGAAGAGGTATCTTCTCCACGGCAAGCCTCGCCGCGGCGCTTCGGATCTCTTTTCCTCTCCGAGACGACCATCGGTCAAATACGGTGCGCGCATTCTGCAGCCGTTGAAGCGGCCAATAATCAAGAAGCAGCAGGACAAAGGGCAGCGTGACGACCATTGGTTTCGACAGCAGGCCCATCGCGAAGGAGAGGGCAACGAGCAGATAGCGTCGGCCATTGGGCCGTCTCACA
>JAAZOO010000210.1 GCA_012797715.1 Geobacteraceae bacterium
GACGGTAAACTGACGACCAGAATACGTGACGAGAACATCAGGTATGTACTGGAAAACCTCGTTCATTTCGGCGCTCCGACGGAGATCCTCTGGCTAGCGAAGCCCCATATAGGAACTGACAGGTTGCAGAGGGTAGTTCGCCGTATCCGTCATGAGCTTCTAGCTCGCGGGTGCGACTTCCTCTTTTCCAAAAAGCTTACCGACATTTCCACTCGAAATAATCGTGTGAAGACTGTCGTGATTAATGACAGTGAAGAAATTTCCTGTGATTTTCTTGTGCTCGCCACCGGTCACAGCGCCCGAGATACCTACGAGATGCTCGAGCGGCGAGGTATTTATCTGGAAAAGAAACCATTCGCCGTTGGGGTGCGTGTGGAGCATCCCCAGAAACTGATTAATTCCATTCAGTATGGCATTCCCGCACATCCCTGCCTGCCACAGGCTGAATACTCCCTGACCTTTTCCGACCCGCAGACAGGGCGGTCGGTCTATTCCTTCTGCATGTGCCCGGGCGGGGTTGTGATGGCTGCCGCTTCAGAGACAGGGTGTCTTGTGACGAATGGAATGAGCGCGTACCAAAGGAATGCGCCCTATGCCAACAGCGCCCTGGTTGTGACGGTTGACGGAAGTGATTTTCCGGGGAACACCCCTCTGGCCGGGGTGGAGTTCCAGAGGAAGTGGGAGCGGAAAGCCTTTGCCGTCGGCGGCTCCACGTATCGAGCCCCTGCCCAGAATCTCCTCGATTTCGTCGAGGGGAAAGTTTCGCGGGGTGTCCGTTCAAGTTATCGTCCCGGTGTCGTGGAGACGGACCTTGCCGGGGCGCTCCCCCTTGAAATCACGCAGGCATTGAAGGCCGGCATCAAAGGTTTTGATCGCAAGATGCACGGTTTTCTCACCCACGAAGCAACGCTTACAGGCGTCGAGACGAGGACGTCGTCACCCGTTCGTATCGTACGGGGCGATGATCTGCAATCCGTGAGCCTCAGGGGGCTTTTCCCGACCGGAGAGGGCGCAGGGTATGCGTGAGGAATCATGAGTGCGGCCATTGACGGAATACGCATAGCCGATAGAATCGCCTCGGAAGCATCCGAAGATACAAGGAGCAGCGAGTGACCAAGATATTTGTCAGCGACATTCGTGATAGGACCCAGGTTGATGCCGTGTTCCTCGTCAAAGAGAAGATCACCGCCGTAGCGAGAAATGGAAAGCCCTACCTAACCCTGCATCTCATGGACAAGACCGGAGACATCGAGGGCCGGGTTTGGGAAGATGTGGATTCCATCGGATCACGTTTCGAAAAGGACGATTTCATCCGAATACGCGCCAAGGCAACCGTATACCTGGGGAAGATGCAGCTGATTGTGTCCGAACTTTCACGGGTGCCTGATCAGGAGGTCCGTATTGCCGATTTTCTCCCCGAAGGAGAGCGTGACAGCGATGAGATGCTTGCCGAGTTGTCCTCCCTGGTAGAATCCTGTGCCGACGTAAATCTGCGCCGCCTGCTTCAGTCTTTTTTCGACGATGCCGGATTTTTGGAGCTGTACCGGACGGCGCCTGACGCCAAGGGGATGCATCACGTATATCTCGGAGGTCTTCTCGAGCATTCACTGGCGGTCGCGCGTCTCGTTGACAGCATTGTGCCTCTCTATCCCGATCTCAACAGAGACCTGCTCCTGGCCGGAGCACTTCTCCATGATGTGGGCAAGGTACGGGAAATGACCTATCTCCGCTCCTTTGATTATACGGACGAAGGGAAACTGGTCGGCCACATCACAATCGGCGTGGAAATGGTCAATGAAAGAATCCTCGAGCTGGGGGATTTCCCGCCGGAACTGGCAATGCTGCTGAAGCATATGATCCTTTCCCATCACGGGCAGTACGAATTCGGTTCTCCCAAAAGACCGAAGACCGTTGAAGCGACGGTTCTCAATTATCTTGATGATCTTGATTCCAAGATCAATGGCATCAGGACTCACATTCGGAAGGAACCGGAGAGCCGGTCGAGGTGGACCGCGTACCACAGGCTGTATGATCGATACTTTTTCAAGAACAACGGCCATGGAGAAGAGAAGAGCTCCCTGCCCGAAAAACGGACAGAAAGCGATCGGCATGAGGAAGCACCTGCGGAAACCGGTGAAAAGGATACAGGAGGTTTTCGCAACACTCCGTTTGAAAAACTGAAACAAAAAAATCTCGAACTATTCTAACGAAAGGTGACACATGATTATAGAATCTGTTGTCGTCGGCCCCTTACTGGTAAATTGTTACGTGCTTGGATGCGAAAGCAGCAGAGAAGGTGTGGTACTTGATCCGGGGCACGATGTGGAACGGATATTGAGTGTCGTTTCCCGCCACGGCCTGAAGGTGGTTTCCGTGATAAACACCCATGGTCATTTCGATCACACAGGCGGCAACAAGAAAATAGTGAATGAAACCGGGGCGGGGCTTCTCATTCATGAACTGGATGCTCCGATGTTGACGAGGGCGGTTGATACGGCCGCCATGTTCGGGTTGACGGCTGAGAATTCGCCGCCTCCCACACGATTTCTTACCGAAAGCGAATTCATTCCTTTCGGGAAGTTTCGGCTGCAGGTATTGCATACTCCCGGGCACACACCGGGGGGGTGCTCGCTTTTTATAGATGGGATGGTATTTACCGGGGACACCCTTTTCTCAGATTCTGTCGGCAGGACTGATTTCCCCGGAGGTTCTTCCGTTGCGCTGGGGAAGAGTATTCGTGAGAAGCTGCTGGTACTCCCCGATGACACGCTTGTTTATCCGGGACACGGTCCATCAACAACCATCGGCAGGGAAAGGAGACACAACCCCTACCTCACTCCTTCCGGAGTCATGTAAGGGAAAAGGCATCATGAAAGATAAAGTTGTCATACTTGGCGTCACCGGCGGCATTGCCGCATACAAAGCTGCGGAACTGGTGCGGCTTCTCGTCAAGGGAGGCGCCCGCGTGCATGTGATCATGACAAAGGCGGCTCAACACTTCGTCTCTCCACTCACCTTTCAGACCCTGTCCGGAAATCCGGTACACACCGAACTCTTCAACCTCATCGAAGAGCAGGAGATCGGCCATATTTCCCTCGCGGAAAGGGCCGATCTCGTTTTGATTGTTCCTGCAACCGCTAACTTTATCGGAAAACTGGCGTCCGGTATCGCAGACGATCTTCTTGCCACGACGGTCATGGCAACCAGGGCTCCTGTTCTGCTTGCGCCCGCCATGAACACGGCCATGTATCAGAATCCCGTCTACCGGGAAAATCAGGAGAAGCTGCTGCGGCATGGATACCACTTTGTCCCGCCGGCAACGGGAATGCTTGCCTGCGGGTGGGAGGGAGAGGGAAAACTTCAGGAACCTTCCGTTATTCTTGAAGAGGCATTCAACCTGCTTTCATTGAAGGATCTAAAGGGTGAGAAGGTGCTCGTCACGGCAGGTCCCACCCGTGAGGAACTTGACCCGATACGTTTTTTCAGCAACTATTCGTCCGGGAAAATGGGATACGCCCTGGCTCGCGCGGCACGAAGACGGGGTGCTGAGGTGACTCTCGTGACAGGTCCGGTTTCCCTGGAGGCACCGTGGGGCGTGGACATCGTCAGGGTCACATCGGCGTATGAGATGCTGGATGCCGTATTACGGGTATTTCCTGAGATGACTGTTGTCATAAAGACCGCAGCGGTTGCTGATTATCGGCCCGAGGAACGTTCGCCGGGGAAGATAAAAAAATCCGAAACACCGCTGACGGTACGGCTGGTAAAGAATCCCGACATCCTTGCCGAACTGGGAAAGACCAAAGGGAATCGTTTCCTGGTGGGATTTGCGGCGGAGACCGGAGAAATTGGTGCGAACGCGCCGCAGAAACTCCAGCAGAAGAATCTTGATCTTATTGTTGCAAATGATGTCACACGCGCCGGCGCCGGTTTCGCTGTTGATACAAATATCGTTACTCTCTATTTCAAGGATGGTAGGTCAGAGGAGCTTTCGCTCATGGGAAAGGATGAACTGGCGGATGTAATTCTGGATCGTATTGTAGCGGCACTGGGTCAGAAGCGGGAGAAAGAGAACGGGTAGGGCCTTCGATCCCGATTTGTTGGATGGATATGTTGAAGCAGTGCCGGAGCGCAGATGGCGTGACGCAGTTTTGGTTTTAGTTCTTCTATTTGTCTATAAGCCTCATTTTGCGTTATTTTCCCGCTTTTGTACAGGATCCGGAAGTTTTTTCGCACCGCCTCAGCAGTTGCCAGGGCCCTCTCTCCGGTAGGGTCGGCAAGAAAATAGCGCGATTTTTCACGGTGATTCAGAAAATCGAAAACTGCCTCCCGGGAAAGGGAGCAATATTCCTGCCGGTCTCTCTCCTCAAGCACATACCGTGAAGAAGCGGAAACGGTGCTGATGACGTCCTGCCATTTTTCCATGCGGCTCAGGAGCAGAATGGAATTGAAAATTCTCTTGTTGGTGGAGAAAGAAAAGATGGTGTCCGAAAGCACCTTTCTCAGCAGGACGTCATTCTCCTTGTATCGCCCAACGGAAACCCGACGTCCAATTTCCCATATTTCCCTATCCACAGTGCTGTCGAAGCGCATCTCCCAGTAGGTGTGTTTCATGGCAAGCGCAGGGAAGCTCAGCATAATTTTGTAGGGGACGAAGTAATTGTGGGCGATTGTATCCGCTGCAAGATGGGAGAGGTAGCCGAGCGCGCATGCCTCTTGCGGACGGCTTGCTGCGTTGGCGAGGATTTTCAGGCCGATGGGCCATCGATGGCAGTGCTGCAGGTAGTGGGTGAATTTCTTTCCGATAGTGATGTCTGCCGCGATGCAGCCATACAGAAAATCAAGGGGGAATTCACCGAGAACAGTTGCCACGGCAGCTGGAAGAGCTTGAAGATTGCCGAGGATTGATGTTCCCAATTGAAGGTGAAAACCTGCTCCCCAAGCGGAAGCGGAAGTGGGAAGCAGGAGCAGGAGCAGTAAAACCGTTGAGAAAATTACCATGGGATACAGAATAGTGAATGCGCCGGATAATGTAAAGAGGGAAGGCGTGTACGATTCCGAACTACAGTACCTACTGGCCGCTCTGCGCGGCTATCTTGTCGACCTGGAAGAAACCGGAGTAGACAGCTTGCCTGCCCATATGGCGAGCCATGGTGTGAGCCCAGTGCCGGAAATTGGTGAGGGTATGCAAAAGGAGGAAGGTTCTTCCACAAATCAGTGCGCAACAGCCTATCGTGAGTCGCTGGAAGAAATCAGACGGGAACTTGCCGACTGTCTCCGTTGCCCGCTGGGAGCCTCGAGAACCAATCTCGTTTTCGGAACCGGCAATGGGAGAGCCCGCATCGTTTTTGTGGGAGAGGCTCCCGGCCGTGAAGAGGACCTTGCCGGCGAACCATTTGTGGGGGAGGCAGGACGTTTGTTGACACGCATCGTCCAGGCTATGGGATTCGATAGGGATCAGGTCTATATCTGTAATGTGCTGAAATGCCGCCCTCCCGGGAACCGGAACCCTCTTCCTGTAGAAATTGCAGCCTGCTTGCCCTTTCTGCGTCGGCAGTTACAGGCGATCAGCCCCGAAGTGATCGTGGCCCTCGGCACTTTTGCAGCCCAGACGCTTCTCCACTCCCGCGAACCGATATCCCGTCTTCGCGGGCGTTTTCACGACTTTTCCGGTATTCCTCTGATGCCTACCTTCCACCCGGCCTTCCTGCTGAGGAATCCAGCCATGAAGCGCGAAGTGTGGGATGACATGCAGACGGTCATGCAACGGCTCGGCATGAAGCGGCAACGGACAGAGTAGCCCATGGAATCAGCTTACCCCCAGGATAACGTCCGACGCCTTAATGACTGCGCACACCCGCTCCCCCTCCCGAAGGGAAAGTCGATGGGCGCTTTCGCATGTGATTACAGCGCTGATCGTGCTGCCTCCGGAAAGTTCGAGAGTCACCTCCGTGTTGACAGCTCCATCCGTCACCTTGACGATGCGTCCCTGTAAAATGTTACCGGTACTGATCCTATTGATTTCCAGATCCTTTCCCAACAGGACCGAACTTGATTTGATGATGGCATAAACGTCAGAGCCTTCCTGCAAGCCAAGACTTTCGACACTCTCGTTTGTGACAATGGATACGAGTGTGTCGCCTCCTCTCAACGAGAGAACCACCTCGGAGTTGACCGCTCCCTTTGTCAGCTTGGCAATGGTGCCGGAGAAGATGTTCCGTGCGCTTACTTTCATCGATATCCTCTTGATGAATGCATAGAGTTCCTGGGCCGAACCGACCCGTTTCGAGATGGCGGCAAGAAATCTGGAATGCTCTTCCTCAATCACGCGGTACTTTCTGATGACTTCGCGTCCCTCGTCGGTCAGGCGCGTTCCGCCACCCGATTTCCCCCCTGCCGTGCGGACAAACAGGGGTTTATCTGACAGGTTGTTGATTGCGTCCATGGTATCCCACGCGGTCTTGTAGCTTATGCCGACTGCCTTTGCCGCCTTGGTGATGGAACCGAGCGTGTCTATCATTTCCAGGAGGCGTATCCTGTCGCTGCCGAGATATTCCCTGTCTGCCTTGCAGAGGGCTACCGAACCGCCGACTTCAATCTTCTTCCTGGGTGTAGTCATGGGGTCTTTTTCCTTCTCCTGCGGAATAACTTCAGAATCCTGACCTCTCCTTGAACAATCGAACCTGTTCCCTGATTTCAGCGGCGCTGCTCAGGTGCAAAAGGTGAGCGGCGAACTCCTCGGCGTCTCTTCTTGAGATTGAACGCAGGGCCTGTTTTACTGCCGGGAGGGAAGGGGCCGAGAGGCTGAACTCGGTAACGCCCATACCAAGGAGGAATGCTGCGTTTGACGGGTCAGAGGCCATCTCGCCGCAGAGGGAAACCGGCTTTCCTGCGTCGGCCGCGCAGTCTGCGACACGTTTGATTGAATGCAGCACCGCAGGGTGATAGGGGTCATAGTACTGCTGAACCTTTGCGTTGTTGCGGTCGGCTGCAAGGGTATACTGAATCAGGTCGTTGGTCCCGATACTGAAGAAATCTACTTCCCGAATCAGGAAATTCGCTATCTGAACGGCAGCCGGGAGTTCTATCATGATACCCAATTGTATGTCGTCAGCCACTGCATGGCCGGATTTCTCAACTTCCTGTCTGGTTTCGGCCACAATCTCCTTGATGCGCCGAATTTCCTCACATGATGAGACAAGGGGGAACATGAGGCGTACCGTTCCGAAGGTGGATGCCATGAGGATCCCTGCCAGCTGTTCACGGAGAATTTCGTGCCGTTCCAGGGAGAGTCGTATTGAGCGCCATCCCATAAATGGGTTCTCTTCCTTGGGATGGGGAAAGTAGGGCAGGCTCTTATCCCCCCCGATGTCCAAGGTTCTGATTGTGACAGGGAATGGGGAGAATCCTTCCAGTACCGTGCGGAACAGGCGGAACAATTCATTCCTGTCAGGGAAGGCACTGCGGGCCATATAGGGAAATTCCGTTCGATAGAGTCCAACCCCCTCTGCCCCGTGCGCCAAGGCAACCGTGATATCGCTCAGGAGTGCTATATTGGCGCGAAGAAATATCTTCGTTCCATCAACTGTGACTGCCGGAAGGTCGCGAAGTCCTTCCAGTTCCTGTCTTTTCCGGTTAACATCCAGTTGCAGCCGCTCGTATTCGGCTTTGACCGTGACATCGGGATTGATATAAACGCATCCTGTATTTCCGTCAACGATGACTTCGTCCCGGTGGGTAATGCCCCTTATCTCTTCCCGGCCCACTATCACCGTCGGTATGCCGAGGGATTTTGCCATAATGGATGCGTGGGAATTCACGTCACCGCTTCCCGTGATGATCCCGCTGATTTTAGTGTGGTCGAGCGCAGCAAGATCGGAAGGAAGAATTTCTTTTGCCACCAGAATCCGTTTGTCACGAAATCTAAAACCGGGGCGATCGTGTCCTGTGAGACAATTGATGATCCTTCGACCGATATCTTTCATATCCGCCGACCTTTCTCTCAAGTAGGGATCTTCCATTCGAGAAAAGGCAGAAACATAGGATTCCACAACATCCTCAACGGCGCGCACCGCTCCGCAATTCCCATCAATGCGATCCTGAACCTTTGTAAGGAATCCCCGGTCCTCAAGTATCATCAGGTGGGTATGAAAAATTGCGGCATCCTCTCGAGAAAGGCTCTGCTCAACACGCTTTTCCAGATACAGGGTCTGTATCTTTGCTTTCTCGACTGCAAGCAGAAAGCGTTTTTTTTCCTCCTGGCGTGAACCGATATGCTGAAGGACGATCCGGCTGTCTCCAGAGGGCCGGTCAATGATGGAGACCTTGCCCAAAGAAAACCCGGGGGACACGGCTATGCCGTGCAGCATGCGAAGGAGTTTTCCCTTTTTACCCGGCGGGATGGGGATAGGAGAGGAATCGCCCCCCCTTTCCTTCAGCTTTTGAAGCTCTCGTTCAAAGTAGTCACGTTCTTCTTCTTTCTTCCTGACTGAGTCGAGGAGACGCGCCGTTATAATAATGCTGCTGATTTGGTTGGAAATGGTAGTAAGTGTGCTGATTTCCTCTGTTGAAAATGTTCTGGGTTTTTTTGTCTGCACAACGATGACGCCGGTTGGGCTTTTATGTTCGAAAAGGGGGAGTCCGAGGAAGGAATGAAAACGTTCTTCCCTGGTCTCTCGAAAATATTTGAAGCGCGGGTGAGACGGCGCATCCTCTATCGCGACCACTCCCCTCTTCTCTACCACGAGTCCGGTGAGCCCTTCCGAGGTGTTCATGCGCACCTTTCCCACTGAACTTCGAGAGAGACCCTTTGTGGCATGGAGGGTAAGAGTTTCCCCGTCTTTTTCAAGAAGATAGATGGAACAGACGTCGGATCCTGTCCTGCGAGCAACAAGATTTACAATATTCTGGAGGGTTTCATTCAGGTCGTGGGAATGGAGAATCAGGCTGCTTATGTCTTCAAGAGTCCGCAAGCCGAGGCTTTGGCTATCATCTTGCTTTCGTGCTGGTAGTTCCCTGACTCTCATGGGTAAAAAAGTATACGGGATACGTAATGAAAAAAAAAGGATTTTCAGTTCAAAATGGGGAGAATAGGGAGGATTTCTGGTAATGGATCCCTGTTTCTGATATAGTTTGACGGATTAAAACAAAATGGAGGGAGGGGAGAATTGATGACCGGTTTGTTTGAGGAAAACCTTCACGCTGGAATTGCGTTTCTGGAAGATGGCGACTATGTGAAAGCAGCTGAATGCTTTGATCAATGCGTGAAAGAGAAACCGGAGGATCCTGAGGGTCATTTCAGGCTTGGTTCCGCGCTTGCAGAACAGGGAAAGCTTGATGAAGCACTTGCCTCCTATCTGGAAGGACTTCGTTTTGAGCCGGCAAACGCCGAGTCCCTGACCGCAATAGGAGACATTCATTTCGAGGCGGGACGGTACGATGACGCTCTTTCCGCATATAGAAAGGCCGTTGAGATCCGTCCGGATGATCCGGACGGATATGTCAGCATCGGGCTAGTATTGAATTGTATGGAAAAACCATACGATGCAATCAGTTCGTATACCACGGCTCTTGAGATGGATCCACTCAATGTTTTTGCCCTCAATGCGCTTGGTGACGCCTACTATGGCCTGGATCAGAGAGACAAGGCCATCGAGGCATACCGCAAGGGGATAGAGATTGATCCTGATGACGGCGCCGCCCATTTTAACTTGGGTGAGCTGTACTATGATATGGATGATCTGGATAACGCCGAGGCAGAATGTCTTGAGGCAATACGCCTCGATCCTTCTTTTCCGTTGCCGTATCTCACCATGGGGAGCATCTGTCTGGATCAGGAGCGTGTGACTGATGCCGTTACATATTTCGAGACGTATCTGCAAAAAGAGAAGTCACCCCGTGCGGATGAAATGATCCGGGAAGTGAAGGCAGTTCTGGAGGGGTTGAAAGAGGAGACCGGCTAGACTAGGATATTGCCAGGCGAATCAGGAGGGCGCTGTAAAAGCGCCCCTCTGAACCGTGATGCTGTTCACCCGTGGTTACCCCAGAAAACGTGCCAGCCGTGTACGCTGTTTTTCCAGTTTTTCCTGACCATCCTCAATTGCCTTCAAGATCTCCTTTTTCGTGTCGTGTGCCATGTCAACTCCCCTGTCGAGGATTTCCGCGGCTTTTTCACCCACTGCGTCGACCATCTTGGAAATGCTGTCGGAAAAGTCATCTACGACTTCCTCCGCTCTCCTCCTGGCTTTCCTGGCATATCGCGAGATATCCTTCCGCGTGGCTTTTCCCGACTGGGGGGCAAAGAGCAGAGCAACGCCTGCTCCGATGATCCCGCCGGCAATGAGAAGCAGCGCCCCCGCCTTTACGGTTGCATTTCTGTCTGACATACGCACCTCCTGTTGAAGTTCCGTCATGGAAAGTCTACCAGCAAATTGGGGTTCGGCAAACATTGGATGGAATCATATAGTCTTCTCAAGATGCAGATTCCGTCGTTCACAGCCGGGATTGCTCTTCCACCGATTTCAGTATCCGGTTGATCTCAACGAAAAACCAGACAAGAAGACAATTGACAGAGGGATAGAATCCCGGTAAAAAGATGCAACGCAGCTCTTGAAAGGTGATGGGAAAGTAGGTAGAGGAGAAAGTTCAGGCTCTCGCCGCTGTTTCGGAAAGCACCATATCGAGCGGGTGACGGGGCGTAGCCGGCGTCTCGCCGTTTGCTACGAGGCGGATTGCAATGGTTTACGGTACAGGTGTCGATATCGTTGATATATCTCGTTTTGAGAGATTCCTGGCGGAAGGGAAGGATGCCTTGTTCCAGCGACTCTTTACGCCGGATGAAATTGAGTATTGCCGGAGCAGAAAACGAAGCGCTCAACATTACGCGCTCCGATTTGCCGCCAAGGAGGCTTTCTTCAAGGCAAGCGGGTTAGGTCTCCGGGACGGAATGTCTTGGAAGGACGTGGAGGTGGTGAATAATGACCTCGGCAAGCCGGAACTCAAACTCTACGGCAGGGCCGCAGAATTATTCGCTGAACTGTCGATGAAGAGAAGTCATGCATCCCTTTCCCATGACGGTTCCTATGGAGTCGCACTCGTAATTCTGGAGCAATAGAACGTGAAGATTGTATCTGCAGCCACAATGCGCGAGGCGGAGCGACTGACGATGGACGAACGGGGCATACCCGGGCGGGTTCTCATGGAGACCGCCGGTCGAGCCTGCGCTGATATTGTCTGCGCCGAGTTGGGTGCTACGAGCGCCAAAACCGCTGTCATTGTTGCCGGGAAGGGAAACAACGGCGGTGACGGCTACGTGATAGCGCGCTGTCTTTTGCATAGGGGATGGAATGTCCGGGTTTTCGTACTCGCCCAAAGGAGTGACATAGCTGGAGATGCGGCAGCGAATCTTGAGCTTCTGGACCCTGCAACGATTGCATTCTGCACCACTTCCGAAGAGCTACTTCGAAATGCCGCAGTCTTTCACAATGCTTCGATTCTAGTCGACGCCCTGTTCGGTATCGGCCTGAACACGGACGTATCAGGTGTGCATGCCGATGCAATCAGACTGATGAATTCCGCAGGCAGACCTGTTCTTTCGGTCGATATTCCTTCGGGGATTGACGCGTCAACCGGGAATGTCTTGGGAAATGCGGTACGTGCGGACGTTACGGTAACATTTGGTTTCGCCAAGGTCGGCCATGCCGTGTATCCCGGCCGAGCGTATACCGGAAGGTTGGAAGTTGTCGATATAGGGATTCCTGAAGATATTGCATCGTCCATGAAGACCCTTGCGTATCTGGACATGGAGAGCATTCGCCCGCTCATCAGGAGCAGGGACAGGTGCGGACACAAAGGGACGTATGGCCATTGTCTCATTGTTGCCGGAGCATCGGGCAGGACCGGCGCGGCCGCCCTCTCCGCAAACAGTGCCGTCAGAACCGGTTCCGGTCTTGTAACCTTGGCAGTTCCAGCAAGCCTCAACCCCATTCTCGAAGTTAAGACAACCGAGGCGATGACGCTTCCCCTTGATGACAAAGGGCAGGGGTTTCTTACAGAGGGAAGCGGCATCCAGGTGCTGAGCGAGCTCCAGGGAAAAGACGCGGTTGCGGTCGGCCCCGGGATTTCCCGGCATCCGGAGACCATTGGGCTGGTTCGCCGGCTTGTCAAGGAAGTCGGCGTTCCCATGGTAGTGGATGCCGACGGCCTGAATGCGATTGCCGAGGACGTATCGATTCTTCGGGAAAAGAGGTCCCCGGCCTTGATACTTACCCCGCACCCCGGTGAAATGTCACGCCGTTCCGGTTTGCCCATATCCGTCATTGAAGGTGACAGGATTTCCGCAGCCGTTGATTTTTCCGTTCGACACGGTGTGTTCCTCGTTCTCAAAGGAGCAGGGACAGTCGTCGCGACACCAGGGGGAGAGATAGCGATAAACGGAAGCGGGAATCCCGGTATGGGGTCCGGAGGTATGGGCGATGTCTTGACGGGAATTATAGTCTCTCTTCTCGGCCAGAACTATCACCCCTTTGACGCATGTTGTGTTGGAGTGTTTCTGCATGGGTTTGCCGCGGATAGTGTGGCACGGGAAAAGGGTGAAATAGGTATAACCGCGACTGATGTGCAGGAGATGCTTCCCTATGCATATAGAGCGATTCTTCATCCGTATGTGAAGTGATGGTTCATGTTTTTTACATACTGTTTGGAATGCACGCTCACAATCGACGGGGTATTTCCATCTCAACAGAGAATGTTCACCATGGAGAAAAGGATGCTTGCCGCTAGAGATGTAATGACAAAGGAAGTAGTTACGGTGACCAAGGAAACCACTATACGGGAACTGGCTGAGATCATCACTACCCACCGTATCGGAAGTGTTCTGGTCGTCGATTCTGAAGGCTCGCTTATCGGGATCGTAACCGAGTCGGATCTGATTGAACAGGATAAGAATTTTCACATTCCAACGGTCATTTCCCTCTTCGACTGGGTCATTTATCTTGAGAGTGAAAAGAAGTTTGAAAAGGAGTTGAAAAGGATGACAGCCGCGACCGTCGGAGATATCTATACGCAAGATGTTCTTACGGTTACGCCAGATACTCCGGTGAGTGAGATTGCGGACATTATGAGCGGGCGAAAGATTCATGCGCTTCCGGTACTGGAGAATGGAAAGCTTGTCGGAATCGTTTCCCGTATCGACCTGGTTCGCAGTATGGTCAAGTAACGGCCATGCCCGTGTTTTCCAGTAACAGTGTTGACGATACCGTTTCCTTGGGCGAGAGAGTGGGAAGCCTTGTCCTACCCGGAGATTTCATCGCTTTGATAGGAGAACTGGGCACCGGAAAGACACACTTTACCCAGGGTTTTGCCCGAGGGATGGGGGTAGACCCCGATGTCTGCATAGCAAGCCCTTCCTATACCTTGATGAATGAATACCATGGCACGATTCCCCTGTACCATTTCGACCTCTATCGACTTGCCGGTGACGACGATGTGAGGGATCTCGGTTTTGAAGAGTATTTCAACGGGCGGGGTGTTTGTGTCGTTGAATGGGCCGACAGACTCTGCCAAGAACTTCCCGATGACTATCTCAAAGTAGATTTTGCAAGGTTGAACGAAACAACCAGGACGATTGAAATATCTCCATACGGAAAACGCTACGAAGAGCTGGTGAGGCAGCTCCTCATTCAGTACGGAAAATGTATTTGACCCGCACGGAGCTTCTTGGTATGGAACCTTTAAAGCATCCGATACAATTTTTATTATTAAAAATCACTACCTAACATGGGAGACGGAACATGGCTCTTGTTGTTCAGAAATTCGGCGGCACATCGGTTGGAAGCATCGAGCGTATCCGAAATGTAGCGAAACGTGTTGCTGAAACGTATGATGCGGGAAATCAACTTGTTGTGGTTGTTTCGGCAATGTCGGGGGAAACGAATAAACTTGTGGCCCTTGCCCATGAGATTTGCGAATTCCCCGACAGTCGCGAATACGACGTACTGGTCTCGTCCGGAGAGCAGGTAACAGTAGCGCTTCTTGCAATGTGTCTGAAATCGATGGGATACAAGGCGAAGTCATATCTGGGGCATCAGGTGCCCATCATAACCGACAGCGCCTTCAGCAAGGCACGTATCGACAGGATCTGCGACAAGAAAGTTCGGAAGGATCTGGATAACGGTACCATCATTATTGCCGCCGGATTCCAGGGAGTCGATAAGGAAGGAAATATTTCGACCCTTGGCCGCGGAGGGTCCGACACCTCGGCTGTTGCCTTGGCAGCGGCATTGAAGGCTGATGTGTGTGATATTTATACGGATGTGTACGGTGTCTATACAACGGACCCTAATATCTGTTCCGATGCGAGAAAGATTGAACGTATTTCCTATGACGAGATGCTTGAGCTCGCAAGTCTTGGCGCCAAGGTTCTGCAGATTCGCTCGGTAGAGTTCGCGAAGAAATACAATGTTGACGTGCATGTACGCTCAAGTTTCAACGATAATCCGGGAACCCTGGTTACCAAGGAGGATAAGGAAATGGAGTCGATACTTGTTTCTGGAATTACCTATGCAAAAGATGAAACTAAAATTGCCGTCATGCGGGTCCCGGACAAGCCGGGTATTGCGGCCAAGCTCCTTTCGCCTCTCTCCGCGGCGAACATTTCCGTTGACATGATAGTGCAAAATGCCAGTGAAGACGGTTTTACCGATTTCACTTTTACCGTCTGCAAGGCTGACTTCAAGAAAGCTCTCATGATAACTAAGGAAGCTGCAGGAGAAATCAACGCCGGAGATATCCTGACCGATGAAAATATTTCCAAGATTTCCATTGTAGGGCTCGGAATGCGCAGCCACGCCGGTGTAGCGACAAAGATGTTTGAAACTCTCGCTGCTGAGGGAATCAATATTCAGATGATATCTACTTCCGAAATCAAAATTTCAGTCGTTATTGACGCAAAATATACGGAACTGGCGGTTCGTGTACTGCACGATGCCTTTGGACTGGCAGCAAAGGATGTCAAGGCCGAGTAGCGTATATCTCAGAATGGTAAAGGTGACACATGAGCCAGATACAGCTCTATGATACAACACTGCGTGATGGTACACAGGCAGAGGATGTTGCGCTCCTCGTTGAAGACAAGATTCGCATTGCCCATAAACTTGACGAGATGGGCATCCATTACATAGAGGGTGGATGGCCAGGGAGCAACCCGAAGGATGTTGCATTCTTCAAGGAAATCAAAAAGGAGAAGCTTCATCAGACACGGGTGGCGGCATTCGGTTCCACCAGAAGAGCGAGAGTGACTCCGGACAAGGATCAGAATATACGCACTCTTATCCAGTCCGAAGCCGATGTTGTCACAATATTCGGGAAAACGTGGGACTTTCAGGTTCGTGAAGCGCTCCGCATCACCCTGGAGGAAAATCTTGAACTGATTTACGATTCTCTGGAGTACCTCAAGTCCCGAGTGCCCCAGGTTTTTTATGATGCCGAGCATTTTTTTGACGGATTCAAGGCAAATCCGGATTATGCCTTGAAAACCTTGAAAGCCGCGGAGCAAGCCGGGGTTGACTGCATTGTCCTGTGCGACACGAACGGCGGCACCATGCCGTTTGAAATTGCCGGCATCGTTGACCAGGTGAGAAAATCCGTGAAAACCCCCCTTGGAATCCATACCCACAACGATTCTGAATGCGCGGTCGCCAATACTCTTGCCGCGGTTGAGCGAGGCGTGGTTCATGTCCAGGGAACCATAAACGGTTTCGGAGAGCGGTGCGGTAATGCGAACCTTTGCTCCATCATTCCGGCTCTTGTCCTCAAAATGAAAAGAGAGTGCCTGTCTGGAGAACAGCTGAAAAGGCTTTCGGAATTGTCCCGTTTCGTTTATGAATTGTGCAACCTGTCGCCGGATAAGCATCAGCCTTACGTGGGGAAATCAGCGTTTGCTCATAAGGGAGGCGTCCATGTGAGTGCCATTCAACGGCATCCGGAGACTTATGAACATATTCGACCTGAATTGGTTGGAAATACTACAAGAGTTCTGGTTTCCGATCTCTCCGGGAGGTCAAATATCCTTGCAAAGGCTCAGGAATTCAACATTAACCTTGATAGCAAGGATCCGGTGGCAATGGAGATACTTGACAAAATTAAGGAACTGGAGAATCAAGGCTATCAGTTCGAGGGTGCAGAGGCCTCGTTTGAGCTTCTCATGAAGAGAGCTCTCGGGACCCACAGGAAATTCTTTTCTGTCATGGGGTTCCGTGTCATCGATGAGAGACGGCATGATGACCAGAAGCCTTTAGCCGAGGCAACCATCATGGTCAAGGTCGGAGGAAAAATCGAGCACACCGCCGCTGTGGGAAATGGACCCGTAAACGCGCTTGACAATGCACTTCGCAAAGCACTCGAGAAGTTTTATCCGAAACTGAAAGAAGTACGGTTGCACGATTACAAAGTTCGTGTATTACCAGCCGGTCAGGGGACTGCTTCCGTGACCAGAGTGCTTATTGAGTCAGGTGATCGGGAAAGCAGGTGGGGCACTGTGGGTGTATCGGATAATATCATCGAGGCATCCTATCAAGCCCTCATTGACAGTATCGAATATAAACTGGACAAAGTGGAAGAAAAGGAGTTATCCAGAAAGTGATTGAGAGCCTCCATCGGCTTGTTTTACTCTGTATCGCGCTTGTCCTTGCGGCAAGTCTTTCCATGAAAAGCCACGATATCCTCGAGAGTGGGGGTAGCGTGGCTTTTTTGCCAATGGGAGTTGCAGAAAAAGGGAAAGACACGATACGCATTCGTGGAAATATCGTAAATCCGGGAGTTTATCAAATTGATTGCGGTTCGAAAGAAAAAAGCGTCACAATATTGACGCTTATTGGTGCTGGGAAAGAAATAGGCGAGAAATCCCTTGCAGGACTGAATTGGCATTCAGGGGACGTACTGGAAATTAATCGAAAAAAGGGACAATACGTCGATATTACGGTGGATACAATGTCGTTTGAAGAGATGATGATTCTTGGAATCCCATTAGATCCGAACCGATTGTCCGCTCATGAATGGGAAAGATTGCCGGGAATTGGGCCGGTAACTGCGAAAAAGATCATTGACGACCGTCAAATTAATGGCGATTTTCAATCCATAGACGACCTGAAAAGAATAGATGGAATCGGAAATGCTAAAATAGCAAATCTGAAACAGTATTTTTAATAATAGCTAACATGTTGATAATTCATTGAAATAACGATCCTTCCACACCCATGCAAGAATCTGGATTACGGATATATCTCTGTTTGGCATGCATGATGTAAAGATACTTGCACCTGGTTACTTACTATTCTCATCCGAGGAGGGATCGATATGCAATGCCCAAAATGTAAAGGCCTCATGTTTTCGGAAAAGTATTTTGATTATGTTCGATCTTTTTATGCTTGGAAATGTACCGGGTGTGGTGAGTTGTTAGATACTACGATTCTGTCGAACAGGGCGCGGAGGAATGATTTCTTTCTTGGCTAAGACTCACGGTTGTTTTGGCAAGCACGTTTTTCAGCATCAAGATTGTTCGTAATTTTACATAAGGCGGTTGCTTGTGCATACCCAAAAATGAACCTGAGAACGATAATGCAAGGGATAAATGCCAAGCATCCGCCAATGTAATTTTCTCATTCCGCGTAATGCGTTTTCCTCCCTCGTATCCCCCCCTTGATCCTCCTGAAACTAGCAGTTGGAACCCGTAGCGAATGAACCGTTTTTGCGTCGCGACTATAGAAGGATATCCGGAGTGTTTGAAGGATAAATTATAATTGCTGAAAGTGTGACGTCTCTCCTTTCGCATGCCGTATCGTGAGAGGATTTGTTTATCTTCCGAAAAATCACTTCGCCGCATCAAGGGGGATATGGAAACCTTTTGACGTATCGTCATTCTCCGAATCGGTCGAGAGGGCGGTTTCGAAGGGCGGTTTCTGCTTCAAGGGACTTATCCCGGTCGGGAAATTGATGCGCGGTACACTGCTGCACTGCTCCTTCCTGGCACCCTTGTAACTTCAGGGTAACTATTGACCGCTGAAAGCTGGGGGAACGTGAGTTCTGGTGCAGACAATCATTTTATTCGCCGATTATTTTAACGAGAACCCGCTTTTTTCTCCTGCCGTCGAAATCTCCGTAAAAAATCTGTTCCCAGGGACCCAGATCAAGATCGTAGTCGGTTACTGCCACGACAACTTCTCTTCCCATGATCGTTCTCTTGAGGTGGGCATCGGCGTTATCCTCACTCCCATTATGGTGATACTGTGAATAGGGCTTTTCAGGAGCGAGCATTTCCAGCCATTCCTCGAAATCAAGGTGCAAACCGGGTTCATCATCATTGATAAAGACACTCGCCGTGATGTGCATGGCGTTGCACAGCAGAAGACCATCTCGAATTTCACTTTCTGCTACGCACTCTCTCACCTGTTGAGTGATATTAATAAAATCCCTTCTCTTGCTGATTTCGAACCAGAGCTCCTTTCGAAAATGTTTCATGAAGAATGCCTCCCGTTCCTTTTGCTAATCGATATTCTTTTGGAAGTAGAGTGAAAGGGAATTCAATTCAAGGGCTGCAAGAGAACCTAGTTCCTGATTGGATGAGTACACACATCCGTTATCAAGAAGGATCCAACCTGTCCTGAGTGAATTTATTATTGCCTCTTTTGTGACCGGCGTATGACCAGAAATGATCGGCTTGCCCGTGAACACGCTTGTAGTATTGATGGAAGAAGGACGGGCCCAGAGCATTGCCTCTTTGTCGCTGAAGGGATCGTCCGCCTGACGGTTCAAGCCGGCATGAACGAGAATGAAGTCTTCCAGTTCAAAATAGTATGGAAGCCTCGATAAAAACCTCTTATAAACAAGGGGAGTATCACAGGGATCCTCAATCCCGAAACTATCGAGTGTTGTTCTCCCCCCATTCAGCAACCAGACCCGGAAGCAATCCCTGTCTTCGCAGGCACGAAGAAGCATGTCATCGTGATTTCCCCGCAGAGCATGCGCAGAGTATCCCTTCTGCCGAAGACGCAGAATGGAGTCCACAACCTCCCTGCTTCGTGGCCCGCGATCGATATAGTCACCAAGGAGATAGATGGTATCTGTTTTCCTGATGCGGAGGACATCGTGCAGAAGTGCTGAAAATGTCACAGAACAGCCATGGATGTCAGGAATGACAAATCGTCGATTACGCATTATACGGCTTTCCAGTCAACCACATATATCTGCTGCATTTCCATAATGGTATGTTTCCATCGTTCCATTTTTATCCAAGACTATATCAATTTTCCTTCTTTGAAAAGAATGTAAACATCAAATGTTGCATGCAAAAGAAATGGGGAGGACGTTCATGTTTATGAATCTGGATTTCTCGAGGTATTCGAAGAAGGTGGAGTTGCGGCATTTCGGATAGTCGCGAATCTTCCGTAGCAGCGGGTTTGTCAACCGATTTCCGATTCAGTCGTTTTTTAAACCATTTTTCAACAAAGTCTGTATATTTGCCGTAACATGCCATACCAATGATGAACGCTTTTCTAAGTCGATGAAAGTACCATTCTCCAGAGGTTGCGATGAAGAAAATCATATTTGTATCGACCATAGCAATTTGTTTTTTGGCTGCAGGCGGTTACCTACTTTTCGCCAAGGAACGAGAACCTTCCTACGTCACCGAACGCATTGAACGGGGGCCTCTAGTTTCAACGGTCTCGTCCACGGGGACTCTTAACGCAGTTACAACCGTTCAGGTTGGGACACAGGTGTCGGGAACCATACAGAAGATTTTCGTCGATTATAATAGTCCGGTAAGAAAAGGCCAGATAATTGCGCAGATAGATCCGTCAATCTTCAATTCACAGGTGGAGCAAAGCCAAGGCAACTACCGGTTTGCCGTTGCAAACCTTTCGAAGTTGAAAGCCGTTGCCCATGACGCTCGAAGAACGCTGGAAAGGAACAGGCAATTACTGAGAGAGGGGATAGTGTCACAGGGCGATTTCGACGCTGTAGAAGCAAAATTCAGGGAAGCGTCTGCCGCCGTCACTGGAGCGAAAGGAACCGTACTCCAGGCACGCGGCGCATATAAACAGTCCCTGATGAATCTGCGTTATGCCACGATACGATCTCCCGTGGACGGAATTGTCGTTTCGAGGAATGTCGATGTGGGACAGACTGTTGCAGCGTCTTTCCAGACGCCCACTCTCTTTACCATTGCCCAGGACTTGACCAAGATGCAGATCAATACATGCGTCGATGAGGCGGATATCGGCAAGGTTGTGGTTGGTCAACCCGCCGTATTTACCGTGGACGCGTATCCGGAGATGCAATTCAGGGGAGTGGTTTCCCAGGTGAGAATCGCTCCGATAGTCACACAGAATGTGGTAACCTACGACGTCATCATAACCGTGGAAAACAGGGACCTCAAACTCAAGCCCGGAATGACCGCCAATGTGAACATCGAGGTAATGAGGAAGTTTAGTGTGCTGAAGGTTCCCAGCTCTGCCTTGCGCTTTAAGCCCCGTGAAAACGGAGTGGGCGCTGCATGGAAGGTGACTATGGAGAGGCACGGCAAGAATGGGGCCTCCGGACAGAAGATTTTCCTGCTCAAGGACGGCAAACCCGACCCGGTTCCGGTTCAGACTGGAATGTCGGATGGTTTGTACGTGGAGCTTGTCCGGGGTAAGGTGCGTCAAGGCCAGGAGGTTATTGTTGAGCAGACTCTTCCCAAGAAAAAGGCCGCCACTACAGGCGGTGTAATGGGTCCGAGGTTTTAGATGGGAGAGATTGTCGTTCGGACACGAGAAGTTTCAAAGGTATACAGCACGGGGGAGCAGCATGTCGATGCTTTGCATAAGGTTTCCCTTGAAGTGGGAAAAGGGGAGTTTGTCGCCATCATGGGCGCTTCCGGGAGCGGGAAATCGACTTTCATGAACATCATCGGTTGTCTGGATGTTCCAACGTACGGCGAATATCTGCTGGAGGGGGAGAACGTTCAGGGCCTGTCGGAAAACGCCCAGGCAGAACTCCGAAACAAGAAGATAGGCTTTGTATTTCAGGGCTTCAATCTGCTGGCAAGGACAACTGCCGTCGAAAATGTGGAGCTTCCCCTTATCTACGCACGGTTTCCCGCTTCGCGGAGAAGGGGAAAGGCGCTCGCTGCCCTGTCGCTTGTGGGGCTCGCCGACCGTGCCGAACATACCAGTAAGCAACTATCGGGAGGGCAGCAGCAACGGGTCGCGATAGCGCGGGCGCTGGTGAACGATCCCGCCATTATCCTGGCGGATGAGCCGACTGGAAATCTCGATTCTCTGACCAGTATAGATATCATGGCGATCTTCCAGGAACTGAACAGTCAGGGTAGTACCATTATCATGGTTACCCATGAACCTGAAATTGCCGCCTTCACAAAAAGGAATATTGTTTTTCGGGACGGCTGCATCATTTCGGATACTCCGGTCGTGCGCCAGACAGATGCCCGACAACTGAAGAGTCATATGTGATGGAGTTTCCGTTGAACATAAAAATTGCGCTGCGTGCACTCAGGAGTAACAAGATGCGCTCCTTACTGACCATGCTGGGCGTAATCATCGGAATCGCCGCGGTTATTGCCATGGTGGCGATCGGTTCAGGGGCGAGCAGGGTCATTTCCGATCAGATAGCAAGCGTAGGCAGTAATATTCTCCTTGTCTTGCCTGGGTCGAGAACAAGTGGCGGCATTCGGATGGGTCACGGCAGCACACCGACTTTGACCTACAACGACGCAAAAGCCATAGCTGCGGAATGTCCGTCGGTTGTGTTCGCGGCCCCAGTCGTCAGGGGAGGGGCGCAGGTCGTCTCCGGCAACATGAACTGGTCCACGTCGATATTGGGAGTAACACCGGAATATTTTTCGGTACGGGATTGGCGGGTTGTTTCGGGTAGGATCCTTGGGCGCTCGGATGTGGAGGGGGCAGCCAAAATCTGCCTCATCGGCCGAACCGTCGCAGAAAACCTGTTCGGTGCTGAATATCCTGTCGGAAAGATTGTGCGTGTCAAAAAACTTCCCTTTCTGGTGATTGGTGTACTGGACGGAAAAGGCCGGTCTCCGCAGGGCGCCGACCAGGATGATGTGGTTTTCGTTCCTCTGACAACAGCTCAAAGAAAGCTGTTCGGTAGTCAATTTCCCGATTCTGTCAGCTCCATCATGATTCAGGCGAAAAGCGAAGAGGAACTCAGCCGCGCTCAAAACCAGGTGGATGCCCTCCTGTTCCAGCGACACAGAATTGGTCCGGGCCGTGAAATGGACTATACCGTGCGAAACCTGACCGAGCTCCTGAATGTCGCAGAACAATCGTCACGGGCAATGTCTTTTCTTCTCGGCGCGGTGGCATCCATATCCCTTGTGGTTGGTGGAATCGGCATCATGAATATCATGCTGGTTTCCGTTACTGAACGTACCAGGGAAATCGGGATTCGCATGGCTATCGGGGCCAGGAAAAAGGACATCCTTCTCCAGTTTCTCACCGAAGCGATTCTGCTGACCTGTATCGGCGGGATACTCGGCATTGTACTAGGAGTCGTCGGAGCTAATGTCGTTTCCATGGTATTCGATTGGCCGACGCTTATTTCTTTCCGGTCGATATTCATTGCCTTCGCTTTCTCCGTAGCAACGGGGGTCTTTTTCGGTTACTATCCCGCAAAAAAAGCCGCTATGCTGAATCCAATCGATGCGTTGCGCTATGAGTAGCTGGTGGAGTGTCTTGGATCAAAGAACTACAAAGAAAGGGTTCACGATGGGTTCCACTCGTTTGCGTTTTCGATTTCTTATTGTCATTCTTGAAGTGATATGCGTAGGTGTGTCCGGATTTGCACACGCAAAGGATGAAACCGTAAATCTGACCCTGAAACAGGTTTTGTGTATGGCGGTCGAAAGAAACTTGGAGGTCAAGGCGGAGCTTTTCAGTCCAGCCATGTATGAAGCGGAAATCAGAAAAAATCGCGGAATATATGACCCGACAATGACACTTTCCACTATATATCAACAGGCAACGACGCAGCCTGCAAGCTCCTTACTGGCGGGCGCCAGCATAAGCAGGCAGAAAAATTATCAAGCAAATGCCGGAATTAAACAGTTTGTGCCTAGTGGCGGTACGGTGGGTCTGAGTTTCAACAATCTATGGAATCGTAACAATTCAGACTCGTCACGCGGTTTTCTTAATGAATACTGGCAATCTGACCTTATGCTCACCTATACTCAACCGCTTCTGAAAAACTTTGGGCGGGAGACAACCGAATCGGTGATTAGCGTTGCGGTGAATAACAAGGAAGCATCGCTTGACCAGTTCCGGAGCAAACTTATGGATGTCGTGACACGCTCCAGGATCGCCTATTATACCCTGTACAGCCTGAAAGAAAACCTGGAAGCAAAACGAATCGCGCTGGCACTTGCACGGAAGATTCTCGAAGATACGAAGGGAAGGGTGCGGGCGGGTGTGCTTCCGGCCATGGAGATACTGAATGCCGAGTACGGTGTAGCCGCACGGGAGAAGGAACTCATCGATGCTGAAAAAAGCATGAGAGACCAGATGGACGTTGTGCGCTTTCTCCTGCAGATAGACGGGAGCCCGGATGTGAGGCCGATTGACCCTCCCATCAGGGATGAGTACCCTGTCGATGAAAATGAAGCCATTTCCCGGGCGCTTGTCATGCGCCCCGATCTGCGTTCCCTCAGAACGAATCTGAAGACAGCGGAACTGCAGACCCGTGTGGCACAGAATCGCATGATGCCGGAACTTGATTTTGTCGGAAGTGCGGCACTGACAGGTCTTGGAAGTGACTACGGTCATGACCTGGAAAAGATCGGCTCGGCTGACAATCCGGTATGGTCGGTTGGTCTGCACCTCACCTATCCAATCGGCAATCGTGATGCGAAAAACACTTTGATTAAAAGCAGGCTCAATTCCGAACAGATACGGGTTCACTTGAAAAATCTCGAAGACACCATAAGAAACGAGATAAAAATCGCTGTCCGCGGGATTCGAACCAGCTATCTTCAACTGGATGTGGCAGACAGGGGTCTTGCCTATGCCGAGGAACGGTTGCGCGCCTATGTCAAGAAAAATGAGGTCGGATTGGCCACCACAAAGGAAGTGGTTGATGTGCAGAATGATCTGGTTGCGGCCAAGGCAAACCAGATCAAAGCGCAGACGGAATACACGATAGCAATCGGTCAACTCTGGAAAGCTACCGGCGAGGTGCTGGAACGGGAGGGGATAACCCTGAATGGGAAAGAAGCCGATGCTCTCTATGATTCGATCAGCCGGTGATGGGAATGTGATATGGGTCGATGAGACAGAGGTGTGGGACACTGGTTTACGGGTCGCCCAGTCAGCTGAATGTGAGAGCTTCTTGTCTTCCGCGACTGTCGCTGCTGCGTGGATGCGTGGGAGGAGAGGGTACGCAGATGGTTTTTCAGGATACTCAATCTGAATTCCGGCCGCACGCATTCTACAGGTGAGCATGATTCTAGCGGAAATTGGTCTGCAGTGAAGAACATTTTACGGGAATACGCCGTATGAGCCTCTTTCTCCTTGTTATTTTTCTTTTGTACGGGGGTATGCACTTTCATGCATACCGAAAGTTTTCCGGGGCATTCACCGTTTCTTTGCCGGTGAGCTTGTGTATTGTCCTGTTCATGGGGGTGATGGTTTGTGCGCCTGTGCTGGTTCGTGTTGCGGAGAGAGAGGGCCTTGAATCGATTGCAATACCCCTTGCCACTGCCGGTTATCTTTGGATGGGGTTTTTGTTCCTGTTTTTCTCCACGTCGGTCCTGCTTGACGGCGGAAGGTTTCTCCTGAAGGTGTCCCGTGTCCTTCCCTACGGGTGCCACCCGACAGACCGGCAAACGTTTCTGGCTTCTCTGTTCATTTCTTTCGTGGTGGTTGTCCACGGATACCGTGAAGCGGGGAAAATCCGTACGGAAAAAGTCACCATCCGTACGGAAAAACTGCCTCCTTCGCTCCCCCGTCTGACAATAGTGCAGATATCCGATGTTCATCTGGGCCTGATGGTCAGGGAAAAGCGTCTACATGCAATTGCCCGGGCGATTGAAAATGCGCATCCTCACCTGCTGGTTTCAACCGGCGACCTGGTGGACGGACAGCGGGACGGGATGGAGAAAATGGCAGCGGAACTCCGGAATTTGAAGCCTCCATACGGGAAATTCGCCGTCACCGGAAACCACGAATGGTACGCAGGAATCGGGCCTTCCCTTGATTTTACCCGTCGTGCCGGTTTCTTCGTGTTGCGTGGTCAAAATATGCGAGTGGGGGAATTCTTGCACGTGGCCGGTTTTGACGACCCTATGGTGGAAAGATCAGGAAGCTTCCGAAGAAACGAAAGTGATATTCTGGGAAATATTCCGCGGAATGAATTTACCGTGGTGCTCAAACACAGACCGGTGGTTGACAAACAAAGCATCGGACTGTTTGATATCCAGCTTTCGGGACATGTCCACAAAGGGCAGATCTTTCCGTTCGGACTGGTGACAAGACTGGTATACCCTGTGAGCACCGGACTGTCACGCTGTGGGGATTCGCTCCTCTACGTGAGCAGGGGTACAGGAACCTGGGGGCCGCCGATACGTTTCCTTGCGCCCCCCGAGGTGACTGTTATTGAGCTGGTGCATGGAAAGACCGGTTCGTGACAAGAAAGCGCGTCGTCAACGGCAGTCATCCCGCCAGAGGCATTCGGACTGTCCGCATGAATCGGCGTTTCCTGTTTCATAACAATCGTTATTCCCTTCATCCTTCTGAATAAGACGGATGATATCCTTTTTTTTCAGGCCCTTTGTCGTCAGGCCGCGCTCTTTTGCGATTTTTTTCACGTCATCAAGTTTCATAGATTCTCTCCTTCTCCGGTGTTGGTAGGGAATGATATAAATGTTTACAACTATAGCAAAGCGGAGACTGAATACAACCGAATAGTCAACATACTATAATACTGAAAACAGCCTGACTACGCCTTTCCAGCGCTTAATCCCACAGGAGGGCGTTCCCCGGCGCTTCAAGGAGGAAATGTATGAAGGAAAGCTTTAATAAATTTCGAGTCTCAATGGCTGTTCACCTGCCGACGTTCCTTTTTCCCGCTTTCCTATGTGCGGTAACAGTGTCCATCTTCATCTCTCCTGCTTCTGCATTAGATATTCCGGAAAAGCTTGTCTACGATCTCACATGGTCGGGAATCAAGGCGGGGACAGCTACCCAGGAGATACGTGCCGAAGCTGGAGAAACCAGGATAATTTCAACTGCGCGATCTGCTGATTGGATTACGACATTCTTCCCGGTGGAGGATCGCATCGAAACGGTCCTGACGGGAGGAGGTCCGGGAAAGATCGGACTGCCCAAGACCTATCACATGAAAATCCGTGAAGGGAGTCACCGTAGGGACAAGGAAGTCCTTTTTGAACACGGCACGGGCGTTGCCCATTACAAGGACAACCTGAGCGGTGAAAAATGTGAGATATCCATCCCCGCAGCCACATTGGATACCCTTTCGAGCTTCTTTTTTGTCAGGACACTCAAACTGGAGGTGGGATCGTCCGTTTTCTTGACGATTCTTGATAACAAAAAGATTTGGAATGTGGAGGTAAAGATACTCAAGAAGGAAAAAATCAAAACCAAGCTCGGCACGTTCGATACCATTGTCATCAAGCCCTTGATGCAGTCGGAAGGAATCATGGAGAGAAAGGGCGACATGTACATATGGTTGACCGATGATGAGCGCCTGCTCCCGGTAAAAATGAAAACAAAGGTCAAGGTCGGCAGCATAACGGCGACTCTCGTCGGCGGCTCTTTCAAGAAATGATAGAGGGTGCGGAGCCGCTCCGATGACGAGGTGGGTTCCGCGCTCCCCCTCCTCTCGCCTCACTGGTGGAAATCCTTTTACAAAATGAACTGGATGTGGTAGCAATTTCCTGTTAACTAGACAGATGGTAGTAGGTTGACAATTGGTGTCAATGATGCCATCAGTTCTCGAAGGAGAGAAATTCATGTCCCGTTCTTTTGCCGAAGAATTGCGCAACCTGCACGAACAGGGGCTGTACCGAAGTATGAGAAGCATCACGGGGAGCCAGCAATCCAAGGTGGTTATGGACGGCAGGGAAAAGCTGCTTCTCTGTTCCAATAATTATCTCGGACTTGCCGATCATCCCCAGTTAAAAGAGGCGGCAATCCGTGCAACCGAGAGGTTTGGTGTCGGAAGCGGCGCTTCTCGCCTGGTCTCGGGAACAATGGAACTTCACGAATCCCTGGAGTCGCGAATCGCTCTTTTCAAGGGCACGGCTCGCGCTCTTGTCTTTAATTCCGGTTACGCAGCCAATACCGGGGTGTTGCCCGCACTCGTGGGAAGGGGTGATGTGGTATTTTGCGACCGCCTGAACCATGCAAGCATCGTGGACGGCTGTCTCCTTTCCCGTGCCCGCATGGTCCGGTACCCCCATAACGACATGAAAGAGTTGCGACGTCTGCTCCAGGAGAACAAAGGGCAGAGGAGGCTCATTGTCAGTGACGGTGTATTTAGTATGGATGGCGATTTCGCCCGCCTCAGCGATCTGGTAGCCCTGAAAAGGGAGTTCGGTGCACTTCTGATGATCGATGACGCCCACGGCACCGGCGTTCTCGGCGCTACGGGCAGGGGTACTGCTGAGCAATTCGCTCTACAATCCGGGATAGATATCCATATGGGGACGCTGGGAAAGGCGTTCGGATGCTTCGGCGCCTATGTGGCCGCTTCGGAAGAGATAGTGGACTATTTGGTGAATCGTGCCAGGAGTTTCATTTTCTCCACCTCTCTTCCGCCGTCGGTAATTGCTTCCTGCCTTGCCGCGCTTGAAATCATCGACTCCTCTGCCGGAGCTGATTTGCGGGTTCGCCTGGCGAGGAATTCAACTATGTTACGAACCGGTCTGCAGTCCGCTGGATTTAATACTCTGGAAAGCGAGACTCAGATTGTACCCGTGATGGTCGGTGCTGCAGAGAAGACTATGGAATTTTCAGCAGCCCTCTTTGATGCCGGTGTGTACGTACAGGGTATCCGCCCTCCCACTGTTCCGGCCGGTGGCTGCCGGTTGCGCTGCACCCTGATGGCAACCCATACGGAAGATGAAGTATCCCGGGCCCTTGACCTGATAACCGTTACCGGGAAAAGACTGGGAATTATTTGAAAGGGAGAGACGCTGCCCGTGCGCGGCAGGTTCAGTGGCGGATATCCGATGCCTTACTACGAAACAATAGATGCGGGTTCCATTCACTATGTCGACGAGGGAGCAGGGCCACCCCTGGTATTCATCCACGGCTGGTCTTATTCTCGAACGGTATGGTCGCTCCAACGGGAGTTCTTTTCCCGCCGCTTCCGCTGCATCCTCCCAGATTTGCGTGGTCATGGGGATTCGTCCTCCCCTTCTTCGGGGTATGAAGTCGATGAAATGGGATCGGATCTCCTGGCCCTGTTCCAGGGCCTAGATCTTTCAGGTGCGACCCTGGTGGGGTGGTCCCTGGGTGTCCTGGTGGCTCTTTCTGCATATGTGGCACTGAGAAAAAGGCTGTCGGCGATCGTTCTCGTTTCCGGAATCCCGAAATTTATTGCTTCTGATGAATATCCCTTCGGCCTTCCCGAAAAGGAAATACGGGGCATGGCACTCCGTCTGAAGAGAAACCCGGTCCGGGCCTACGAAGAGTTTAACCGGATGATGTTCAGCCGGAACGAATTGGATTGTGGGAAATATGAGGAGATGGAAAGCGAGATCCTGGGTTCGATTCAACGCCCTGCCACAGACGTGGCGCTCCGCACTCTGGAGGCGCTTGCCCGTGCCGATATGCGGACGGTTCTCTCGTCAATCCGCATTCCGGCACTTCTTGTTCACGGAGAAAGGGACACCATATGTCTTCCCGAAGCGTCGAAGTATATGGCTTCCTTGATACCCGGATCCTCTCTCTGCCTCATGCAGGATACCGGACATGCTCCGTTTCTATCGAGAAAGGAAGCATTCAATACCGTGTTGACGGTTTTTCTGGAAACGGTCTATGGACATAATTAGCAGGGCAAAAGTGAGAAGATCATTCGACCGTCAGGCGGTATTCTACGAGGAAACCGTAGTTGTCCAGAAACTGATCAGAGAAAATCTCCTCTTTCAACTGCAGGGAAAGGATCCTGGCAGCGCTCCCCGACGCATTCTCGATGTGGGAGCAGGAACGGGTATTTTGTTGAGAGAGATACGGAAACTCTATCCGGGCGCATTTCTGGCGGGACTCGACCTGGCCCCTGCCATGAGCAAAAAGGCACGGGAAGCTTTGGAAGGAGAGGGGGGGGCGCTCCTTGTGGAAGGGGACGCTGAATCACTTCCCTTTGCGGATGCCACCTTTGATCTCGTTGTATCAACCTCGACATTCCAGTGGCTCAACACCCTTGAAAAGGCATTCTGCGAAGCGTTCAGGGTTCTCTCTCCGGGAGGGACCTTTCATTTTGCCCTTTTTGGAGGAAAGACTCTTTATGAACTGCTAACATCCTATAAACGTGCGCTCAAAAATCCCGTTTGTAAAGGGGTCGACCGGACCCACCGATTTTTCTCTCTCCCCGATGTTAAGTCCGCCCTGAAGAGGGCAGGCTTTTCCGTATGCAGCGTAGAGAAAGGTGTTGAGGTAGAGTACCACCCGAATGTCAAGGCAATGCTTCGCTCCCTGCAACGGATTGGGGCAGGGAATGCTTCCAGGCTTACACCGGGGGGATTAGGGGGAAGACGGGTCATGTTGGAGATGATGGAAATCTACCGTGCGGTTCACGGGTGTTCCCAGGGGATTCCGGCAACCTATGAGATTGTGTACGGAAAAGGCCGAAAACGGTAACCGAATAACGGAGATTGGCGACAAAAAAGCCCTTCATTTTCGAAGGGCTTTTTTGTCGCTGCTGGCGCAGCAGATATTTTTTGGTGCGATCAGGGAGAGTCGAACTCCCACGGGGAACCCCCCGCCAGCCCCTCAAGCTGGTGCGTCTACCAATTCCGCCATGATCGCATTACATCCGCTTTCAATCAGCCGTCAAGATTTTTTTACGTCTTATACATCCTGCTCTTTGGCAGGGAGTCATTTTCTACCAGTTTATCCCTGTGATGTCAACAGCAAAGTGACGTTGCAGCTATTTTTTCGGTGGCTGTTGCGGGGGCGCCGGAGGTGTTGCCGGTTTTCCCTGAGCAGGTGGGGATTGCTGTTGGGCACCCGACGGTTTTGGAGCCGTTTTCGCAGCCGGTTTGGTAGCCGGCATGATCGATGAGCTGCCAGACTTGCCGGAAAGGTAGGCCAGTGAAAGTGAGGTAATCATGAAGATAACGGCCGCAGCTGCTGTGAGTTTGCCGAGAAAGCTGCCGCCGCCGCCCGCACCGAACAGGGACTGGCTGGCTCCTGTGCCGAATGTTGCGCCCAGGTCGGCCCCCTTACCGGCCTGGAGAAGGACGATTACAATAAGTGTGATGCTGACAAGGACGTGAATGGTGATTAGAAAACCAAACATTGTGACTTCAACCTCGTAAATATGAATTAAAAAATGGACAATACCACAAACTCAGTCGCCAGTGAAAGCATTTATTTGCTGTTCCGGATAATCGACGAAAAGGAGGTGGCCGAGAGACTCGCCCCGCCGACGAGAGCACCGTCGATATCTGGGCATGACATCAGTCCCCTGATATTGTCTGGCTTCACGCTCCCGCCATACAGGATTCTGACGGTGTCCGAGTCGGTCGGGGAGTAAAGCCGGGACACGATGGTTCGAATGAAGGAGTGTACTTCCTGCGCCTGAACGTCTGTTGCGGTTTTTCCGGTTCCGATTGCCCATACCGGTTCATAGGCGATGACAATTTTGCGAATGTCCCGGGCGCAGATGTCCTGCAGACCACCCCGTACCTGGCGTTCAATTACCGACAGGGTCTCACCCGCTTCCCTTTCTTGGAG
Organism: Geobacteraceae bacterium; assembly: GCA_012797715.1. Taxonomy (GTDB): domain Bacteria; phylum Desulfobacterota; class Desulfuromonadia; order Geobacterales; family Geobacteraceae; genus RPRC01. The sequence continues at coordinate 30,984 of JAAZOO010000210.1, forward strand.
GGTTTCTCCGATGCAGACTATGACCGAAAGCCCGGAAAGCAGGGCAGCCTTGGTTTTTCGGTTTACCGTTGCGTCGGTATCTCCGAAGTGCTGGCGCCTTTCGGAATGGCCGATAATGACATGGGTACACCCGGCGTCCAGGAGCATCCCAGGTGAGACCTCGCCGGTAAACGCACCTTCTTCCTGCCAAAAGCAGTCCTGCCCTGCCACGGAGATGCGTGAGCCGGAAAGAGCTTCGCTTACCTTGCCGAGAACGGTAAATGAAGGCGCCACAATGATTTCCGTGTCTGTACAGTCTTCTGTTAATCGGACGATTTCACGCGCCAGCTCCAATGCCTCGACGGTCTTCTTGTGTAGCTTCCAGTTCCCCGCTATGATGGGTCTTCGCATTCCCGTTCCCCGTGATGAAAAATGGTATCTTCAGTCCTGCCCGTTTTCTTCCAGTACCCTGATTCCGGGAAGCTTCTTCCCTTCCAGGAGTTCCAGGAAAGCGCCGCCTCCGGTGGAAATATAGCTTATCTTGGCAAACTCTCCGGCGCGATGCACCGCCACATCCGTATCGCCGCCGCCTACGATCGTCAACGCATAGGAGTTGGCTACTGCACTGACCATGGCAAAGGTTCCCCGTGAGAAAGCATCCATCTCAAATACTCCCATGGGTCCATTCCAGATAATGGTCTTTGCGTTCTGAAGCGCCTCTGAGAAGAGAGTCATGGTTGCTGGGCCGATGTCCAGGGCCATCCAGTCGCTGGGAATTTCTTGGATAGGGGTAATCTTGATTTCAGCAGCAGGATCGAAACGATCCGCGACGACGCAATCGACGGGAAGGTAAAATTTGATTCCCCTTTCTCTGGCCTTATTGTAGCTTGCCAAAGCCGTTTCCAGCAGTTGCTCTTCCACGAGAGACTTTCCGATTCCGTACCCCAATGCCTTCAGGAAAGTGAATGCCATCCCTCCGCCGATGATTATCTTATCGACCTTGTTCAGCAGATTGTCGATTACCTCAATTTTGCCGGAGACTTTTGCGCCGCCCAGGATTGCAACCAGAGGATGAACGGGGTTCTTCATGGCGCGGTCGAAAAATCCCATTTCATTTTTCATGAGAAAGCCGGCCGCAATTACGGGAACGAAACGGGTAATCGCTTCTACCGAAGCATGGGCCCTGTGGGAGACCGCAAATGCATCATTCACGTAGATGTCCGCCAGACGTGCAAGGGACCGGGCATATTCGGCGTCGTTCTTCTCTTCTCCAGGATAGAAACGGAGATTTTCCAGCATCACGACATCACCCGGCTTCATGGCATCAACCAGCGATTCAACCGAGTCTCCTATGCAATCGGGGGCCAAGGTAACGTCCTTGTCAAGTAGCCTGGAAAGCCGTTTTGCGGCAGGAGCCATAGAGTACTTTGGATTTTTTTCACCTTTCGGTCTGCCCAGGTGGGAGGCAATGACCACTTTCGCCGAACAGTCCAAAGCGTAGTTAATAGTAGGAAGGACAGCCCTGATTCGGGTGTCGTCGGTTATATTTCCCTTTTCATCCAGGGGGACATTGAAATCCACCCGCAAAAACACTCTTTTTCCGGCAAGGCCTTTAATTTCGTCAAGATAGCGTATCGGCATACATCTATGCTCCTCTGGGGAAGTAGTAGTGTGGATACATTCTATTGGAAGAGGGACTCCCTTCCGATGGCATCGATGGAAATCCGGGCAGGAACGTGCCGCTAGCGTCTTATTTCATTACCAGACGCATGAGATCGAGGAGCCTGCGGGAGAAGCCCGTTTCATTGTCATACCATGAAATGACCTTTGCCAGGTTTCCCTCAATGACCTTGGTGGATTGGGCATCGACGATGGATGAGTGGGTATTGCCGTTGAAGTCTAGGGAAACGAGGGGTTCGTCCGTAATGCCCAGGATACCCTTCATGGAGCCGCGGGAGGCTTTCTTGAGGGCGGCGTTGACTTTGTCTGCGTCAGCTTTTTTGGAGAGAGAGACGACGAGATCCACTACAGAGACATTGGGCGTCGGAACGCGAATCGCCATTCCGTCAAGTTTTCCCTTCAACTCGGGAAGGACGAGGGAGATTGCCCGGGCCGCGCCGGTCGCGGTGGGAATCATGGAAAGCGCTGCCGCCCGGGCTCTCCTCAGATCCTTGTGGGGAAGATCGAGAATCCGCTGGTCATTGGTATAGGAGTGCACGGTCGTGACAAGTCCCTTTTCAATACCGAAATTTTCATGGAGCACCTTGACGACCGGAGCCAGACAGTTGGTGGTGCAAGAGGCATTGGAGATGATGAAGTGCCTTTCCGGGTCGTACATGCTGTCATTGACACCCATGACAATCGTTATATCGGGATCCGTGGCAGGAGCTGAAATAATGACCTTTCCGGCTCCCGCTTTCAGGTGCAGCTCCGCCTGGTTCCTGGCCGTGAAATGTCCCGTCGATTCCAACACCACATCGATTGATTCGCTTTTCCAGGGAAGTTCGTCAGGATTCTTGACGGCAAACACCTTGATTGGCTCGCCGTTTACCACCATCTGGCCGTCGCCTGTCTCAACTTTTCCCGGGAATGTTCCGTGGACCGAATCATACTTGAAAAGGTGGGCAAGGATCTTCGGTTCGCTCAGATCGTTGATAGCAACGATCCGAATATTCTTTTCACGCTGGGCAAGCCTCAGCACCATCCGACCAATCCTGCCGAAACCGTTTATCGCAACACGTAGTGGCATGGGAGAGAACCTCCGGAAAAATTGAATGAATGCGGCCCAGTATGATTTTTAGAACCGGCCAAGGAATACTATACAACCTGCCGAACGGCCGTCAACCTTTTTGTACACCCTCTTCAGCGCGTAGTGCCGTGATTCATGGGGTTACGACGTGGCCTTTTCCAGTGAAAGCTGCCGAAACACGGTTCATGTGATAAGGGTTATTTCGTAAAAGCATCAAGTTTCGGCTTGAATCTTCACCGTGTTTTCTGTATAAACTGTCTGTTTGATTGATCGTCGTAAATGCAGCGAGAACAGGCGTTCCGATGGTCAGTAGAGCGATATATTTTCTGTACCGGAACAGGGAGGGCTCTCTCGTCCCGGCTTTTTATTGCCCGATTTTTCTGGAGGAAATGTGCGGGTCTGTCTGCTTGCCAGCGGCAGCAAGGGAAACTCCCTGTATGTCGAAACGGGCCGGACAAAGCTTCTTGTGGACGCCGGTCTGTCTGCCCGGGAGATAACGGCACGGCTCGCGGTTCTGGGAGTGTCGGGTGCGGAGATTGATGCTATTATTATTACCCATGAGCACTGCGATCACGTTCGGGGTGCGGGCGCACTGGCAAGAAAGCATGATCTGCCGGTTTTCATCAGCCATCCTGCCTGTCGTGAAGCGGAGAATCTTTTTCGATCCGTGCGACGAGTTGAGTTCGAATCTGGAAGCTCTTTTGAGTGGAAGGATGTTTTCATTGACCCGTTTCCCGTAACCCATGACACGGCAGACCCGGTCGGCATGGTGCTCGAGAGCCGTGAAGGAAGGATTGGAGTTGCAACCGACCTGGGCATCGTAACCCGTCTTGTCTGTGAGAAACTCAAGGGGTGCCGGGTGCTTGTGCTGGAGGCGAACCATGACGAGGAGCTGCTTTCAAACGGTCCCTATCCCTGGCATCTCAAGCAACGAGTGAAGTCGCGTCACGGTCATCTTTCCAACAGTGACTCCGCGGCACTTCTCGCGCAGGTGACACACGCGGGGCTCGAATGCCTATTCCTGGCTCATCTGTCCGAGGTGAACAATCATCCCGAACTGGCGCTCAAGGCGCTGCGCGAACCGCTTTCTGCTCAGACCATCTGCTGTCCACAGGTTATCATCGGCAGTCAGTATACCATCAGCGAAGAATTTTCCGGCTAGGCAAGAATCCGTTTCCTTCCATCGTTTTGTTTCAGGGTCTGGAAAAGATTTATTTTTCAATCCTTTCACAATATGCCTCCGGAATATCTTTATTTTTAAAAAAAAGGTCAAAGAACGAGGAACATATCCAATGATAGAACGTTACAGTCGTCCGGAAATGACCGCAATCTGGGGCGCTGAAAACCGCTACCGGAAGTGGCTTGAGATTGAGATTTACGCCTGTGAGGCGCATGCCGAAATGGGCACCATCCCCCACGACGCTTTGCAACGCATTAAGGAGCGGGCCAATTTTGATGTCCGGCGCATCGATGAGATTGAAAAAGTGGTAAAACACGATGTGATTGCCTTTCTCACCTCGGTTGCCGATTATATTGGTGATGATTCGCGCTTTCTCCATGTTGGGATGACATCCTCGGATGTCCTTGATACGTCTTTTGCCATGCTCCTCAGGGAAAGCGGTCTTCTGATTCTCGACGGAATGAAAGGCCTGATGGCCGCACTGAAGAAGAGGGCGTACGAGCACAAGGATACGGCAATGATCGGCCGTTCCCACGGAATCCATGCGGAACCCGTTACCTTCGGCATCAAGATGGCCCTCTGGTATGACGAGATGCGACGCAACCTGCGGCGCATGGAGTCGGCGATAGAGACGGTTTCGTACGGCAAGATTTCGGGGGCGGTGGGCACTTTTGCCAATATCGACCCCAGGGTGGAGGAGTATGTTTGCACCCGTGCCGGCCTCAAGCCCGCCCCCTGTTCGACACAGATTATCCAGCGGGACCGTCATGCGGAGTTCTTTGCAACACTTGCGATTATCGCTTCCTCCATTGAGAAATTCGCCGTGGAGATACGCCATCTGCAACGGACGGAGGTTCTGGAAGCGGAGGAGTTTTTCAGCAAGGGGCAAAAAGGTTCGTCCGCCATGCCCCACAAGCGGAACCCGGTCCTTTCCGAAAATCTTTCCGGCCTTGCCCGCCTCATCAGGGGATACGCAGTTTCTGCATTTGAGAACGTTCCCCTCTGGCATGAAAGGGATATCTCCCATTCATCGGTCGAGAGGGTCATTGCTCCGGACGCAACCATTCTGATGGATTTCATGCTCCACCGCTGTACAGGACTCATCGAAAATCTCGTTGTCTATCCCGAGAATATGATGAAAAACCTGAACCTGATGCGGGGATTGGTTTTTTCCCAGAGGGTTCTCCTGGAACTTGCCCGGAAAGGCGCGTCGCGGGAAAACGCCTATACCCTGGTGCAGAGAAACGCCATGAAGGTCTGGGAACAGGGAAAGGACTTCCGCGAAGAACTTCTTGCAGACCCGGAAGTACGTTCATACCTTTCCGCCGGAGAAATCGACGGCGCGTTTGATCTCTCGTATCATTTCAAACATGTGGACACCATTTTTACACGGGTCTTCGGTGGATAGGTTTCTGGAATCCTTTCATTTCCAGGTGGAGAGTGAAAAGATTCTCTCCCTGGGAGGGATAGCCTTCATTGCCGTCCTGATTGTCACCGCATTCTGGGCACTCTCCCGTTTCGTCCGCTATCTATTGATTCATTGGGGTTCCCGAATCGTCAGGTTCAGCAAAACGGATCTGGACGACCGGATTCTTATCCGGGTTACTCCTCCCGTTGGGCTGCTCGTCCTGTTCGTAGGCGTGTATCTTGCTTCGAAAAGCCTGCCGCTTCCGGAAAAGATGCAGAGAATCACCACCGGAGCGGTATTTATCACCAATGTGGTACTGTTTGCCAATATCGCATACAGGAGCGTGGATGAACTCCTTTCCTGGTATGCCCGCCGTGTGGAGGAAAGGACGGGCTCGGGAATGGGAAACCAAGTCCTTCCCCTTGTCCGGAAGGTCTCCACGATTTTCCTCGTCTGCGCCGCGCTGATTGTCATTCTGAAACACTTTAACTATGACATCCTGTCCCTGGTAACCGCACTGGGTATCGGATCCCTTGCAATCGGGCTCGCTGCCAAGGATACCCTAGCGAACATGATTTCAGGATTCACCCTGATGATCGACCGTCCCTTCCGCATTGGCGACAGGATTCAGCTTATGAGCGGCAAAAGCGGCGACGTGGTCGACATTGGCCTGAGGAGCACCCGGATACGGAC
>JAAZOO010000211.1 GCA_012797715.1 Geobacteraceae bacterium
CGCCGATGGCGACCACGGAGACCTGGCTGCTCGACCGCCTGCGCGGTGTGCAGAGCACGGGCTCTTTCGCGATCGTTTCACCCTCCGGTTCCCGACACAGCAGCTCCCCCCTCTTCCTGATGGAGGACATGTTGAGGTTGAAAACGCCCCGGACCTTGTCATGCAAATCGTCCCGTATCGCGTTCAGTTCGTCGGAGATTCCCGCGGTAGGTTTTGCGATGAAATCCACTGCGCCCAGTTCCAGCGCCTTGAAGACCCGTTCGTCACCCCCGAACGCACTGACGACGATAACCGGAGTGGGCATCCTGCTCATGATGATGCGGAGCAGGGTGAAACCGTCCATTCTCGGCATCTCGATGTCGAGGGTGACGAGATCCGGCTTCAGCTCCATAATGCGGCGGATCCCTTCTTCCCCATCCACCGCATAGCCGGCCACCTCCACCTCGGGCAGAACCTCCAGCATCCGTGTGAGCGTCCGCCGATTGAACGCGGAATCGTCGATAACGAGAACCCGTATTTTCTTCACAGGGCGCCCCCCGTGCCGATGGTGGAATACGGCTTCTGATAGACCATGTCGTTTTTCAGATGTTTCAGGGTAAAGGCGGTTGTCGTGTTGAGCAGAGACTCCGCATGGCCGAGAAGAAGATACCCGCCTTCCCGAAGGGAACGGTAGAAGGAATCCACAACCCTTTTCTTGGCAATCTGATCAAAGTAGATAATGACATTCCTGCAGAAGATAATATCCATCTTGCCGAGCAGTATCATCCGGTTTTCATCCAGAAGGTTCAGGTGACTGATGGTAACAAGCCCCCTGACTTCGTCGCTCACCCGATACAATCCATCCTGCTCCTGGAAGAAACGCCTGATTCTACCCTCATCGGTCGTGCGGAACGAGGAGGTTCCATATACCCCTTTGCGGGCGCGCTGCAGCACCCGATGGCTGATATCGGTTCCCACTATTTCCACTTTCCACCCGCGGAAACAGCCAGCCTCGATAATCAGCATGGCGATGGTATAGGGTTCCTCACCTGTTGAGCAGCCTGCGCTCCAGATACGCAACGTCCTGTCTCCGCGTTTTTCCTTTACGGACCGGATCTCTGGAAGTATCTCATTGGAAAACGCCTTGAGCTGGAACTCCTCACGGAAAAAATACGTCTCGTTGGTGGTCAGGATATCCATGATATCGGACAGCTCCTGCTCTCTTCCGCGACTATACTTGAGGAAGTGATAGTACTCCCTGAATCCGGGCAGGCGGTTTGCCGAAAGTCTCCCGGCTAGGCGCTTCTCCAGGAGAAACTTGGAATCACTGTCAAAAAAGAGTCCGCAGTGGTCGTATATGAGGTCCCTGACGAGGCGGAACTCCTCCTCCGACATGAACACCTGAGGCTCGTCGTCGAATATCATGAGAACCTTTTCAGAACTTCGACGATCCGGTTTCTCACCAGTTCGTCGTTTTCCGTTTCGAGTGTACGCTCCAGGAGGGGAACCACGGTGGAGCCCCGCCGTTCAGCCAGAATGCGGACAGCAGTGTTTCTCACATCCCAATGGGGATGACGGAGCAGCGCCTCCCCCTGCTCAACAATCCACAGGTCCCGGCGTTGTTCAAGAATTTCCATGGCAAACTTCACCACGTTACCATCCTCCCCTTCGGTCGCCCGGCGGATGAGGTTCAGCGACGTCTCACCCTCGATCCCCGCCAGTGCTTCAAGGGCGGCCAGGGAAAGGAGACCGTCGGAACTGTCAAGGGCAGCCTCGATCTCCGGCAGCGCCCGTGAGCCGCCCACCCTGCCGAGACTCCGAAGGGCAGCGCAACGGACCCACGGATCGGTATCTCTCGCGGCAAGGGCCAGGGCATCCACAGCCTCCTTCCGGTGCGATTCCCCGAGGGTGGTTGCGGCAGCACTACGGACATCCGGATCTTCATCCGTGAGAGCAAGGATCAGATAGTGAACGGCATCACCACCGACCAGCTGGGAGAGCCCCTGAACCGCCCCTTTCCGTACCCGGGCGTCCTCATCCTTCAGGAGGAGAGCAAGCCTTGCCTCATCATGCAGCACGCCGCAAAGGAATGCGGCATATCGGCGTTTTTCCGGATCATCCGAGATCGCGAGCGCCCCCGCAACACCGGTCACCGCCTCGGTATCGGTCCCCGAAAGAAGGGCCAGCGTCGTGAGAGCCGTATCGCGCACATCCGGATCGAGATCGTTCAGAAGCGCGGAGACATCCGGCACGAGCTCGGAAAGGCCGATCTTCCCGACCGTAGCGGCTGCCGCCTCGCGCACCATCGGAGACGGGTGCCGCATGCCCTTCCGCGCCAGCTCCAGGGAGTCACGGAACATCATCTCGCCGCAGATGCGAAGGACACTCCTCTTCGTCTCTTCATCGCCGTTACTGAACTCCCGCTCCAGAAGCGAGACGGTAACCGAACCGATTGCACGCAGGGCGAGCAAGCATTCGGGAAAGAGGCGCTCATTGCGGCATGCCCTCAGGATTGCGGGGGCTGCACTCCCGTCGCCGATACTCCCCAGGAGAGTGACGGCCGCCCTCTGGAGTTCGCTATCAGAGCCCTCCACCAGGGACAGGAGGGTGTCCACCACCCGGGGGCGGGCCCCTTCCCTGACCAGACTGTCCCATTCCCGTACTGACGGTGCGCCGGAAATCCTGGCACGTAGTGAAGCAAGGGCTTTCGCAGACGCCTCACGGACGCTCTTCCCCCCGTCCGCGAGGCCCTCCATCAGCAGGGGGACTGCTTCAATTCCCGCCACAGAACCGAGACACTCATAGACTGCCTTCCTGAGGAGAACATCCGCCAGGAACGGCGTTATCGTCTCCAGGGGGAAAGGCGCGCCGATGGCGGCCAGCGCATCGAGAATCGTATAGCGAAGGGAGACATCGGACCGTGAAAGCGCATCGAGCAGCGGCTGAACCGCGCGCGAGTCTTTCATTCTTCCCAGGCTCTCCACAGCAGAAGTCCTCACGTTCGGATCGTTGTCCTGGAGCGCCCGTATCAAGCGGGGGAAGGAGGATGCATCACCGATAGCTCCCATGATATCAACGACGAATTTCCGGACATCATTGTCTGCATCGTCCCCATGGTTCTCAAGAATGGGGAGAACCGCTTTCCCCATCCGCACCAGAGCCTCCGATGCGGAGTTCCGCAGACCCGCGTTTTCATGGGATCGAAGCAGGCTGAAAATTTCTTCCGCATATTCCAGAACGGATGGAGAAGAGAGCACCACCTCCACCGCCTCTTTGCGTACACGCCAGCTGGAGTCTCCCATGGCGGTGAACAGGTATTCACGACCGGCCTGCAAGGGGAAACGGGAAAGTGCAAGAACAGCTAAACGGCGCGTCTCCTCTTCCGATGAGGAAAGGCGTTCCTCTATTCCACGCAGGTCATTACCCGGGTCCTGTTCGCTCATGATGGCATGTTCCCCCTCTCCTTGAACCTGAATGCGGCAGGTGAAGTCATCCTTCGCTCACCCCGGACAGTTCACTCCGTTTCTGGGCAAGAAAATCATCGAAAGCTTCCTGGAGGTATGACGTTCCGTTGCGCACTTCCTCCGGGACTCTGCGCATATAGAGCTTCTCACCCTCGGCAATCTCATCACGCAACAACTCCCGGAATGTACCGCAGCGGATGCCCTCTTCAACCTTTTTCTGGTTATAGAGGGCGATGTCTCCGACGATAATCCGTGCAAGACGTCTCGCCTTGTCATGGGCTTCGGATGAAACCGCGCCGTCGGCGCTCGTCTTCACCTCTTCGTCCAATCGGATCTGCTCCCGGACCTCCTCCTGCTCCGACATCTCCCGGCTCGAAAGATTTCGGGAATCGGCTTCTCCGTTTTCCATGGCGGCGGAATCGGTATGCTCAGCCGGCTCAACAGCCTTTTGCCCGAAAACGAGGCGATAGATCTTCGCGGCAAGGGAGTCGGGTATATGGTGCTTCTCAATATAGTCATCCGCGCCGTACAGGGACTGGGGCTCCCTCTTGTACTTCGTCTTGTCGTAGATTGAGGCGATCAGAATCGTCTTTACGGATGAAAGCGCCGGGGTATTGCGGATCCTGTCGCAAATCTGAAAGCCGTATACGGTGGGAAGGGCCACGTCGAGAACCACCACGTCCGGACGCAGTTCTTCAATCACATCAAGGGTCTCCTGCCCGTCATGGCGGCACAGAATCGTAAAGGGCTCAGAGGCGAGAGTCCGCTCAACCGCCCTGCAGAAATCGGGGCTTTCATTGGCCACCAGCACGACCACTGAGTTTCCGGGCCGTTCCCGCGGCACGGAGTCAGGTGACGACGGTTCCGCCTTTCTCTTCCCGGCGATACGGAATAAGGCGCGACACCGGCTGCAACGGAGGACACTCCCTTCTGTCGGAATCCTCGAATCATCAAGCCGATACCGGGTCCTGCATTTCGGACAGCCAACAAGCATTGGGGCCTCATCCTCCCTCTGATTCATCGCTGTCGTCGTGGAACAGCGTCAGTTCATCCGATTCACAGGGATCAAGGATTGCGTCGAGGTTGACCAGAAATACCATCGAATTCCGCACCAGGCAAACTCCTATCAGGTAGCGGTAGCCTGCAACCCTGACCAAGGCGGGCGGCGGCCGAAGCTCCCTGACCGGGAGGGAGACCACCTCGGTCACCGCATCCACGACAAGGGCCAGGGGCTGCCGGGCAACCACGGTGATCAGGAACCGTCTTTCTCCACCATCGGCAGGTTCCGTGAGGCCGAATCGCTTTCTCAGGTCCACCACGGGGATAACGGACCCGCGCAGATTGATGACTCCCTCGACAAAGGAGGGTGCATCAGGAAGACCGGAGAGACGTATCGGCTTGATGATCTCCCTGACACGCATGATATCGAGGGCATACGTCTCGGAGCCCAGGCGAAAACAGACAACCTTGATTTCCTGAATATCCCTCTCCAATCCGGCGTCCTCCCGAGGCGTATCAACGGAGCGACACGTTCATAATCTTCTCCAGATCCAGGAGAATAATCATGCGCCCTTCATAGCGGCCGATTCCCGTCACAAATTCCCGGTCAACGGCGTCCAGAACCTGGGGCGCCTTTTCGATATCCGCGCTCCTGAGCCCGATGACCTGGTACACCTAATCAACAAGGAGACCGCACGCCGTGTGCCCTGTTCCTGCTATGATGATTCTTTCCTGACCGAACGATACCCTGACCGTCATGCCGAGACGGAGACGAAGATCCAGAACGGGAATGATGGCGCCGCGAAGGGAAATGATCCCCGCAACGAAGTCGGGCATGCGCGGCACCTACGTAACAGCCCGCACCTTGATAATCTCCCGTATC
>JAAZOO010000212.1 GCA_012797715.1 Geobacteraceae bacterium
AGGAACACCCACGCTATCCGGGAAAGGAGTATTCCCATGAGCATTTTCAAGCGCGTGTTTTTCATCATGCATTCGGCGGTCCGAGTCCTCCGTCACACTCTTGGGACGACTCCGGCTGCCGTTTTCACAGCCATTCCGTTCCTTTTCCTTCTGGTTCTGCTGCCGGGCTGCGGGTCCGACTCCCCCGAACGGGAAAGCCGGGTGGACAAACTCCTGAAGAGCATGTCCGTGGAAGAGAAGGTCGGCCAGATCATGGTGGGCTTTTTCCGGGGAGCGACACTGTCCGCGGAACAGCAGCAGCGTATTCGCGACCTGCACCTGGGGGGCGTGATCCTCTACAGCAGCTCCGGCAACATCGAGGACACCACCCAGGTGGCCGACCTTGTCACATCCATCCAGAACACTGCCCGCGACGCCGGCGGAATCCCCCTCTTTGTCTCCATCGACCAGGAGGGGGGGTGGATCTGCCGGATCACGCAGGGGGTCACGGTCTTTCCGGGAAACATGGCGCTCGGTGCCGGGGGGAGCCGCGAACTGTCGGCGCACTCGGCGGACATCATGGCTCGGGAGCTGCGCGCACTCGGCATCACCATGAACTACGCACCGGTGGTTGATGTGAACAGCAACCCGGCCAACCCCATCATCGGCGTCCGCTCCTTCGGTTCGTCGCCGGAGGATGTGGCGCGTCTGGGGACGGCCCAGATCGATCCCTACCGCAGCGCGGGGGTGCTGTGCGTGGCCAAGCACTTCCCGGGCCACGGCGACACGGATGTGGATTCCCATCTGGGGCTCCCCATCGTGCGCCACGACCGGGCCAGGCTGGACGCAGTGGAACTCTATCCCTTCAAGGCCATGGTCGCAGCAGGGGTCCCTGCGGTGATGACCGCCCATGTGGAGGTGCCGGCCCTCGACCCGTCCGGCCTTCCCGGAACCCTGTCCGCACCGATCCTCGGCGTGCTGCGGAACGAAATGGGGTTTGACGGCCTGATCATAACCGACTCCATGGGCATGGGCGCCATCGTCCAGGGATGGGGACTGGAGGAGGCGTCCATCCTTTCCTTTCTGGCAGGGACCGACATCCTTCTGTTCGGCGCCGACAAGGGGCATGAGCCGAGTGAGCAGGAGGGGATTCACCGGGCCCTGGTTGCCGCGGTCACGAGCGGCCGTATCCCCATGGAGCGACTGGACGCGTCGGTGCGGAGGATCCTGACCGTTAAGCAAAACTACGGCATCCTTGACGATCCGTACCCCAGGGTGACGTGGCAGGCGTCCCTGGCCTCTGCGGAGCACACGGCCGTTGCGCGCCGGGTTGCGGACCTGGGAGTGACCCTGGTCCGCAACGACCGGAAGCTCCTCCCCCTGACCGGGACATATTCCATCCCCGTGCTCTGGCCCACGGAGATGAAGGGTTATCTCCAGCCGCTCCTAGCCGAACTTCCCTGGCTGGTCCCCTGCTATGCGCCCCTGCAGCCGGCTCCGGAGGATACGGCGCGGGTCCTGGAGACGGTGCGAGGTGCCCCGGCAATCCTGGTGGGGAGCTACAACCTGAGCAGCAATACCGGCTGGCGTGACCTGATCCTCTCCCTCGGCCCGGAAAACCTGGTAGTCGCCGCGATGCGCTCACCCTACGACCTGGTACACATCCCCAATGTATCCGCGTACCTGGCGGTGTACAGTGACCGCCCCGTTGCCATGCAGGCCCTTGCCGGGCTCCTCGCCGGAAACCGGTTCCCCCGGGGATTGCTCCCGGTTGACCTTCCGGGCCTCTATCCCCGGGGGTGGGGAATGACCACGTTCTGATTGTGTCGCACCGCATTCAGCAGAAAAAATTCCGGGGCGTTCTTGGTATGATTTCGAACGCCCCGGACCGGAAAACTCCAATCATCCCTCAAACCCTTCCAGATTTCGGACAATCCGGTTCAGGTGTTCGTAGAATAACCCCACGTGATACCCGTCGACGATGCCGTGATGGACCTGTATGCCCAAGGGCGCAAGCACCTGGTTCCCGTGCTGGTAATACCTTCCCAGGGAAACCACCGGTATGCTGCCGTACTTCTCGTCGTACGGATGCGTTATTGACGTAAAGCTGATCCACGGCAGATTGGTGATGAAAAACATGTGGTGCTTCTCCCCGCTCCCGCAATCCGGACACGCCCGCACCGCCTCGACTCTCCGCGCCGCATACTCGTAGTACTCTCCGAAATTTTCGATGTACATGGAATCGCAGAAGGAAAAGGTCGTGTCGTCGAGCAGGACCGTGTACCCGGGGTCGACCCGCTCGAACTCGTACAATTCACCGGCAATAAGTCTCTGCCTCAACTCCGGCACAAGATTGAGCGCTCTGCACAGGGCATAGCTCACGGGTATGAAAAAGCGGTACCCCTTTGTTTTCGTGAACCGTACGAGGTTCGTGATGTCGACAGTGCAGGTAACGCTGAAGCACGGCATCTGCCGGTCCTTGAACGCCTCGAACATCCCCAGGCGCCGGTACGATGTCAGATCGATTTTTCTTTTCCCGGGAATCATGTTTTTCTCACCACTTTCCTTGAATATACCGCGTGCCGGAAGCGAGCAATATTATTTCAGAACCCACTGGTGGATGCAGGCGGCCGCAAGCCAGGCAGCAAAACTGAACAGGAGGACCGTGGGCAGAGCGAATTCCTTCCTGAAGCAGAAAAAAGCCACCAGAAAGAAAAGGACGGTGGGCAGCATGCCCCACAGGGCGCCTTCCGTAAAATGCTTCATGACTGCGGAATCGCCCCTGTTCTCCAGATAAACCCAAATCAGCACCAGCGCGCCGGTAAGCGGCATGACGCCCACAAGCCCCGCTGCCGACGGAAACCTCTTTGCGATGGTCGTGGCCAGAAGGATAATCCCCACGCTGACGGCTATCTTGATCAGGGTCTGCATGCAATCATCCCGCCTTACCGCACATCGAATTCAAAGACACGCTCCAGGGTTCCCTCGATGATGACACGTATCACATAACGGCCCTTCGGGTCGCCGGGAGCAACCGCCCAGCTGTTGGAAATCACGCCCTGCTCCGGCTCGACCTCCCGCTCCATGACGGACACTCTTCCGTCGCCGGAAACCGTGTGGATAGCGTCCGGGACCGGGTTCCCCCAGGTTGTCGGTGCGGCGGGCAGGGTGAATTCCTCGCGCCAGCGTATCGTCGGATTCCGAGTCTCAAGCAGGATAACCCAGCCATAGCCCTGGTTTTCCGTGAGGGGGACGATAGTGGTCGGCACGAACGGCTCCTTTCCCGACTCGGGAGGGTTGAAAAGGCCGAACTGCGCGCTGATAATGCTGACATCAGGGATGGAGGGCTGCCCGGGGTCGGGTGCGAGCGCGGCATGGGTTGCCGTGGCCACGGAAAATGTCAGGCACAGGAGAAGGGTCGGAATAAGCATTCGCGCAATTTTCATAACGGTACTCCTTCCTCGAATTTCCTCCCCGATTCATACCAAATGAACGCTAAAACAGCAATTCATTATTGATTATTCAAGAAAAAGGCGCTAGTACAGGAAAACAACGGGTGAACGGATACCGCTCCCATGCCGGTATCCCCCTCCCGGTTGCAAAGAACTCCCGTGTGTCGGAAAATGTACTACATCAACGACGAAGGAGGACACCATGCTCTGTCCGGACTGCGGTACGAACAATCCCGATACCAGCCGTTTCTGCTCATCCTGCGGAGCAGCCTTGACGCGGACCGCCCCGCCCGAGCCTGCCCCCCCGCAAACGCCGCCGATTCAGCCTCCGGAGCAGCCGGTTCCGCCGCCACCGCAACCGGAAGGGGAGAGTGCTCCGCAGCCTCCATCCGACCAGGCTCCGCCGGAACCTCCGCCTATCCCTTCGCCGGAGCCCCCGGTCCCCGGGCCGGAAGGACCG
>JAAZOO010000213.1 GCA_012797715.1 Geobacteraceae bacterium
GAAAGCAGCGCCGAAAGAACCTGTTCCGCCCCTGGGTAGTCACCTTTTTCGCGGAGGCAGACACCCAGAAGCGTCAGGCAGTCCAGTTCGCGGCTCGGCTCGTTTGCGGCGATGCGGAACTGCTTGATTGCGTCGTCGTAGAGCCCCATTTCCATGTAGGCTATGCCAAGATTGTAGTACGTCTCCACATCTTCGTGCTCAAGCTGCTGATCAAGGACTTCCTTGAACCCGTGAAGGATATCCGCCTGCTCCCGGATTTCCCGTGCCATTCCTTCCGCCACCCCGACGGGGGGTGAGAACCCCTCCTCCGGAAAGGGGGAAAGGTCGGAACGGTCCGGACTCGAGATTTCGAGAACAGGCTCCTGGAAGGAGAGAGAGGCATCGGCCTGCGGTTCCGAATCCGGAGAGAAGGATGCCCCTC
Source organism: Geobacteraceae bacterium (assembly GCA_012797715.1). Classification (GTDB taxonomy): domain Bacteria; phylum Desulfobacterota; class Desulfuromonadia; order Geobacterales; family Geobacteraceae; genus RPRC01. The sequence continues at coordinate 422 of JAAZOO010000213.1, forward strand.
CGGGGCTTTCATCGCCGAACCGTTCTTCCACCGGAAACGGGAGCTGGGAGCCTCTTTCCATGTCGAGGACGAATTCCGTTTCACCGCCGGCATCCGCCATCGGCGTTCCGGCACCGGCCAGACTCATGAAATCCGGCGCATCATGCTCAGCCCCCCCGGAAGAAACCTCTCTGCCGGCATTCGGCCCAGGGGCGGCGAAAAGGTCCGCGTCCTCCGGCAATTCGAAGGAGATATCGATCTCGAACTCTTCGGATTCAGTCTCCTGTTCGCCTGCCGATGGGGGAGTCAAATCAACGGCGGCAAAATCCATGATATCCGATTCCGTGGATCCCTCCTGCCGCTCCAGTACCACGTCGACCGCAGCGGTGAGATCGATTTCATCTCCCCACTCGCTTTCGGGTTGGGAGGAACCGCCGACGTCGACTGCCCCGGACAGATCGATTTCATCTCCCCAGGGACTTCCCACGGATGCCTCCGGGCCGGCGGAGGAAGTTTCCTCGAGAGAGAGTTCTTCCCGTTCCCCTTCTTCAGGCGGCGCAGCGCTCCCCCCTCCCTCTTTCCGGGAAAGAATATTGAGAGTGACCTGCACATCTGCAAGTTTCGCACTTTCTCCGGTGCGCTCATACAGGCTTTGCAGACCTTCCAGAAGACGGATGTCATAGGGGGCGCTATTCTGGAGAGCCGTATAGTACCGTTCCAGCTCACCGTAGGCACCGCCGGCGACAAGCGCAGACAGATACCGGTCGATAAGGGCGAGACTGCCGTCCACGTCGCCTTCCTCAACGGAACACTCTATCAGCCCCTTCACGGCCGCAAGGTCATCGGATGATATCTCGAGGATCCGCCGCAAGGCTTCTCTCCGGCCGCTCACATCCCCCGAAACCCTGTATGCATCCGCAAGGAGAGAGAGGACACGAAGGTTGTCCGGCTCATCCTGAAGAAGCTGGCGCAGCTTCGGCAGCGCGTCATCAGCGACTCCGCTCCGGATCTGCTCCGCCAGTATCTCCAAGCCCGAGTCCGCCTTCTCGGGGAAAAGCTCGCGGATTTTTCCGCAGACCTTGTCGAAGAGGGCCGTCATGCCCCGTTCCTTCAGGGCCAAGGCTGCGCGCATGTACTCCTGGTGCGCCCTGTCCCGCGCCCCCGAGGCATAGAGGGCCTCCGCAAGTTTCAGGCGGATGTCGGTGTTGTCCGGGTCCACTCCCTGCATTTTTTCCAGAATTTTCAGGGCGTCTTCCATTCGCCCGGACTTTTCATAGGCATCGAAAACGGTTTTGTATTCCGACAGGGCATTGCCGATCATCCCCTGTTTTTCATTGAGAGCCGCAAGGGAGAGGGATATCTCGATATTTGAAGGGTCGAGCCGCTGGATCTGCTTGTAGACGGCAATGGATTTCAGGTTGAAACCGTTCTCCTCGTAGTAGCGGGCGATGGTATCGTACTCCCGGATCGCCTCCTCCCGACGGTTGCAGCGAACGAGCAGTTCGGCAAGCTTCTGGCGGTGCTTCACATCCTTCGGGTCCGCCGTTACAACCTGCTCATAGTCCCTCAGGGCACGGTCGAACTGCCCCTTCTGGATATATTTCTGCGCGCTTGCCAGATATTTGTCTTTTTGAGAACTCAAAGTACACCTTCTTTACTCGTTCGAGGTATGTGACCAGCTTCCGCTCCGGGCAGGGGCGGGAACCCTTCTCTCCA
>JAAZOO010000016.1 GCA_012797715.1 Geobacteraceae bacterium
CCCTGCCCAGGGCGGCCGACGCGGTGGGCAGGGTGCCGTGTCGGCGACGGGCCTCGTCCGCCAGGTCCGTGGTGACGCAGGCAAGCGCCCTTACATTTTCATTTTCGGTTATTATTCTAACTAGATAGTCGGTCATACGAGTCCCATAGTGAAGTTGAATTCCGATGTCCCTTCAATGGCGGTCCCCCTGACGCAGGCATCCAGGATCCGTTTCCGCTCCTCGCCCGTCTCGGCGGAGAGGTCGGCGACAAAGGAGACGCATCCCATCTCACGGAGCCTCCGGCGCCGGGCGGTCAGGGAAAACCGCCGGTCCGCAGTAACGGTGGTGAGGCCGTCCCGGGTGGTGACCGTATAGGCATCCCCCCGGTCGGAAACCACCGGTGAGTCGCTCCGCACCCCCTTGATGAGGATCTTGGAGGTGATCACCGGTACCGGCGCGAAGATGACGATGCGTCGCTCCAGGGAAAGGTCGGCCGCCAGAAGATGGGAAAGGTTTTCCGCGTCGTCCTCGATGTAGAGGGTGGCGGCTGAGGCCCCCAGTTCCCGCCACAGGAGAAGCGCCTGGCTGTTCAGGGAAAAGAGGCGGTAATCAGTGGAAATCTCCGGTGCAAGGCCTTTCAGAAGGGGAAAATGGGACAGGTTGGATGCCTCGAACCGGGTGAACCCCTGGCGGGAAAGATGATCGACTGCATCCCGGTAGAAGGGGATATCCTCCTCGAAGATGATGAAGGGAAGGCGCCACACCACCCGATCGAGGCGGCCCCGCAGTTTCCCCATGAAAGCGGCAAGCTGGTGTAGGTTGGCCCGGGACACCGGCAGCATCAGGGTGTCCACGCCTTCCTGGTGCAGGAGGTGGAAATCCCGCAGGTTCTCCACCCGTACCGCGAGGTAGTCGCGCTTTTCCGCAGCAGCACCTGTTCCTCTCCGCACAAGGGCGGCCAGCGCCGCCTCCTGTGCGCGCCGCAGTCTCTCTTTGCGTCCTGAAATCACTTTTTCTTCCAGGCTCCGGTAGAAGGAACGACGTATCTCTTTGAGGCGGGCCGGCGGGATGAGGACCGGCGGAAATCCGGGCGCTTTCAGCGAGCCAAGGGTGAAGGGGGTGTCACCGCACCTGCCGAACTGTTCCCGAAGCACCCCTTCCATGTCCGGGGTGCGGGACGGATCAAGCGCGCCAAGGTAATACTCCTCCGCAGCCTCTATTCCCGCCGAACGGCCGGTAATCCGCAGAGTCTCTCCATCCAGTTCCAGGAGCAGGTCGCAGGGAGCCTTGGTGGCCTTGACGCCTTCCAGCCGGCGCAGGCAGGCGCTTTCGCTCATGGTGAAAGCGGTCTCGGATGACACCTTGAACACGGCATCACCTACCGCGAATGAAAACGGGGAGGTCACGGAGACCACGGACCGCTCCCGAGCAACCTTGACCGAGGACTTCCCGAGGAACAGGTTCTTGACGGTGAATGCCTTTCCGGCCTTGTCGCTCTTGGGCTGTACCCGCACCCGGTCGCCGATATGAAGCCGATCCCTGGTTTCGAAGGTAATGCGGCTGCCGTTGATGCTTCGTATCTCTCCAAGGAAGCGGCCGGTTGCGCCGCGCAGGCTGGGCGTAGCGATATCCGTGGGCTGGCGGGAGGCGAGAAAGCCCTTTGTCGGGACCCGGCCGAAGGAGAGCTTCAGCAGCTCCTTGGCCTCGGAAACCGCCTCCTCCCGTCTGCCGGCAGGGGCATCGAGGACCATGCGGTAGGCGCCCACCACGCACGCCACATATTCGGCCGACTTCATCCGCCCTTCTATCTTGAAGGAGGCGACCCCGGCATCGATCAACTCGGGGATCAGGTCGATGCTGGAAAAGTCGTTGGTGGAAAAGTAGTACCCTTCCTTGCCCCGGTAGCGGTACAGCCTGCGGCAGGGCTGGGCGCAGCGCCCCCGGTTGCCGCTGTGGCCTCCCAAGAAGGAGGAGAAATA
>JAAZOO010000214.1 GCA_012797715.1 Geobacteraceae bacterium
ACGTGGGTGACACAATCGAGCCGGGAATGGAGCTCGCCGAGGTGGAGACCGACAAGATCGTCAACGTCATGGAAGCGACCCAGTCCGGCGTACTGCTGAAAAAGATTGCGGAAGAGGATGAAGTCCTGCCGGTGGGCGCCCTGCTCGGGGTCGTGGGCGATCCCTCCGCGTCCGAGGCGGAGATTGATGCCTTCATCTCGAACTTCGGGTCGGAAACGGCTGCCGGGGGCGGAGGGGGCGAAGCGACGGTGCCTGCCCCAGCGGCGGCTTCCGGAATCCACGGGATCACCATGCCCAAGTGGGGCCTCACCATGGAGGAGGGGACCCTGGTGAAGTGGCTGGTGGAACCGGGAGCGAAGGTCGAGCCGGGGATGGAGCTCGCCGAGGTGGAGACCGACAAGATCGTCAATGTGCTCGAAAATACCCAATCCGGCATCCTGCGCCGCACCGTCGCGGAAGAAGGGGATGTCCTGCCCGTCGGCGCTCTCCTGGGCATTATTGCTGAAGAAGGCGTATCCGAGGCGGACATCGATGCCTTTATCGCGGGCGGAGGATCGGCCGCCGCGGAGGAAAGCGCCGCCGCGCCTGCGGAACAGGCAGCCGCGCCTGCCGCACAGGTTGCGCCTCCAGCGGAGGAACTGGTGCCGGTAGCAGGCATGCGTGCCGCCATAGCCAAGACGGTAAGCACTTCATGGACAAACATTCCCCACTACATGGTGACCGTGGCCATCGACATGGGCAAAGCCGACGCCCTGGCCCGTTCCCTGAAGCAGGAAGGCACCAAGGTGTCCATCAACGACCTGATCATCAAGGCCGCGGCAACGGCTGTCCAGAAATACCCCCTGATCAATGCGTCCTATGCGGACAAGAACATCACCATGCACCGAGATGTCAACATGGCGGTTGCCATCGGTCTGGACGAAGGCGTGGTCATGCCGGTCATCAGGAACTGCCAATCCCTTTCACTTGCCGAGATCGGCGTGAAGAGCCGCGAGCTGGTTGCCCTGGCAAAGGACGGCAAGCTGGGCAAGGAGGAAATGTCAGGGGGGACCATTGCCATCTCCAACATGGGGATGCTCGGCGTGGAGAGCTTCATCGCCATCGTGCCGCCGACCCAGTCGGCGATTCTGGCAATCGGCACGGTCAAGGATGAAGCGGTTGTCCGTGACGGGAAGATAGAGATTGCAAAAATGATGAGGATAACCATTTCCGCGGACCACCGTGTCCACGATGGCGCCTATGCCGCGAAGTTCCTGGGGGAATTGCGCGCGATCCTCGAGGCGCCCGACGCGTTGCGGTCCTGACCGGATCCGGGCCGCGGGAAGGCCGTCGGGCGTTTGCAGGGACGGGAGCAGCATCGCATTCAGGAAAAGCTGAATTCTGCTCCGGCGGCAGTGGAGTTGTTCACGCCTTCTCCGGCATCTCCACTGCCGTTTCATGCCCGACGGCCCCAGACGCGGAAAATGATGGATGTGAAGTGATGCCGCCGTGGCGGCGGACTTGAAGGAGAACGCGCGAAGAGGAAACGCGACGAAGAGAGCAGGCTCAATACAACAAGGAGGGAACGAGATGGCGGAACTGACGAAAGAGGGTCTTCTGAAGGCGTACCGGACG
>JAAZOO010000215.1 GCA_012797715.1 Geobacteraceae bacterium
ATTCAGGATCAGGGTGATTCCGGCCGCCAGCGCGGCGCCTGCGACAAAAGCGGCAACGACCGTTGTTTCGGAATACTTTGATTTTTCCATGTGCTCCATCCTTCCCGGAAATATAGCGACAGGAGAAGTCCGTTCCGGAGAAAGGACCCACCCTTCCCCTTCCCGTCGCCGAAGTACCGGCAATAAAAGATTTTCTTATTCATATCACAGAAGTGGCGTCAAGAAAACCCATTGTAAGAAAAAACCTCCCGCGCCATGGAACCCATGGGCCCGGGAGGTTTCACAGAGTTCCATTCTTCCCTACAGGCTCTCAGTACGAAAGCTTGTCCTCCACCACGTCACGCTCCGTAACAGGGGCGCGGAACACCCGGTAGACCCAGATCTTGTAGGCAATGACGATGGGGACGAAGATGAACGCCACTGCTGTCATAATTTTCAGGGTGTAGGCGCTGGATGACGAGTTGAAAATGGTCAGGCTGTGAGCCGGATCAATGCTTGACGGGATAAGGTTCGGGAAAAGGCCGATGACACCGGTGGCAACCACGAGGACGATGGTTGCGCATGAAGCGGCGAAAGCTGGAAGCAACCGCCCTTGCGCCGAGAAGAGCCTTATGAAGACGAGAGAAAGCACGGCAAGAAGGGGAACCGACAGCAGCAGGGGCACGGCATGGTAGTTTTCATAGAGACGGGTCGCAGGATAGGCTGCCACCAGAAACAACGCCGCAACCGCCAGCAGCACCGGCCAGAGCCGGTTTGCGGTATGCAGCGCACGGCGGCTCAGTTCGCCCGTAGTTTTTACGCTCAGGTACAGGGAGCCGTGCATCAGGAACAGGAGTACGAAAAGTATTCCGGTCAGAAGCCCGAAGGGATTGAGAAGAGACAGGAAGGTGCCGTGGTACCCGGCTCCGTCCATGGGGAGGCCGCGGAATATGTTGCCGAAGGCAACACCGAAAAGGAGTGCGGGAAGAAAACTTGACACCATAATTGCGGTGTCCCAGGCGCCTTTCCAGCGTTCGCTCTCCACTTTGCCCCTGAATTCAAAGCACACGCCCCGGACAATGAGCGCGAACAGGAGGAGGAGAAGAGCCGTATACAGGTAGCTGAACATGAGCGCATAGGTGGTTGGGAATGCGGCGAACGTGGCACCGCCCGCGGTTATCAGCCATACCTCGTTTCCGTACCAGACAGGACCGAAGGTGTTGATGATCACACGTCGCTCTCCATCGGTGGTTCCGAGAACGCGATGCAGCATTCCCGCCCCGAGCACGAAACCATCCAGCATGAAGTACACCGCCCACAGCACCCCCCAGAGCACGAACCAGATTATCTGTAGTTCCATCTCATGCCTCCTTCTCTGATGGTTTCATGAAAGACTTCAGGTCTCCGTCCGGGCCTTTGCGGGCATATTTTGCCAGGAGAAAGATATCAATAACGCCGAGGAGGCCGTACAGGAGGGTAAAGCCAATCAGCGAACCCACAACCTGCCCGGCGCTTATGGACCTGGAAACGCCGTCGGAAGTCTTCATGATGCCGTAGACAATCCACGGCTGCCGCCCCACCTCGGCAACGAGCCATCCGAGCTGGTTTGCAAGGTACGGAACCGGAATGGAATAGAGGAGGACCCGAAGCAGCAGTGTGTGTCTCTCTGCGGTTCCGCGGAAGGAAACGATGACGGAAAGGAGAGCAAGCAGGGTCAGGAAGAACCCCATGGCCACCATGGCCCGGAAACTGAGGAAAACCGGCATCACGGGAGGGCGTTCGTCTTCACGGAAATCCTTCAATCCCCTGACCTCTCCATCCGGCCTGTGAAAGGCAAGATAGCTGAGCATCTTCGGAATGGTCAGGACCTCGACACAGTTCCGTTCATTGTCGGGATCAGGAACGGCAAGGAGGCACATGCCCGCCCCCCGCCGGGTTTCCCAGACAGACTCCATGGCGGCAAACTTGGCGGGTTGCGTCTTGGCAACCTCCACTGCGTGGAAATCTCCGGTAAGGAGAACGAGAAAGAGGGATGCAAGGCCGAACACCGCCCCGGTACGGAAGGAGGGGAGAAAGAAGTCCGGCCTGTTTTTCCGCAGCAGGTGCCAGGCGGATATGCCGAGCACAAAGAAAGCGGCGACCACGTAGCCCGAAACAACCGTATGAAAGAACTTGAGCAGACCGTAGGGATTCGTCACCATTGCGAGAAAATCCACCATTTCCGCCCTGCCGTTCCGGATTACGTACCCGACGGGATGCTGCATCCACCCGTTGGCGAGAAGTATCCAGAGGGCCGAAAGATTGGTGGCGATTGCGACAATCCAGATGGAGATCATATGAAACGTCTTGGAAACCTTGTTCCAACCGAAAACCCACACCCCAATGAACACCGACTCCAGAAAAAAGGCAACCGTGGCCTCGATGGCAAGGGGAGCGCCGAAGATGTCGCCCACATAGCGTGAGTATTCTGCACAGTTCATACCGAACTGGAATTCGAGGGTGATTCCGGTGACGACTCCCAGTGCAAAATTGATGAGAAAGAGTTTGCCCCAGAACTTTGCCATGTGCAGCCATAGGTCGTTGCCGGTGCGGACATAGCGGGTCTCCATGAAGGCCACCAGAATCGAGAGCCCGAGAGTCAGCGGCACGAAAATGAAGTGAAACATGCTGGTAATCGCGAACTGCAATCTGCTCAACATCACAACATCCATAGGGAAACCTCCTTTTTCCGCCTATCTGCCGCCTTACGGCTGATTCACCCTATTCATTCCCATCATCCTCACGGACAAGCTCCGCGATGGTGACTCCGTCCAAAATGAAAATAATCTGATCCTGCACCTTTTTCCAGACCGGGTGGACCCGGCATGTCCCATCCCGATCACAGGTTCCTGCCCCCAGAAGGCAGCGATTCGGCACAACAGGTCCCTCAACCGACTCCACCACCTCACGCAGAGTAATACAGTCAGCGGGACGGGCAAGGGAAAATCCCCCCCCTGTTCCCCGATAGGAGGCAACCAGACCCACCTTGACAAAATCCCGCAGTATTTTTGCAAGAAATGTTTTGGGGACATCCGACGCCCGTGCAATTTCTTCCACGAGAGATACCTTTCCCCGTGGTTGCCGGGCGAGATAGAGGATTCCGCGAATTGCATATTCGCCTTTCCGGGTCAATCCCATCATAAAATTACCTTTAAGACCTTTTTTGTCTTTTTATAGCGTCCACTACCCCCTCTGTCAAACGGTTTTTTACTCTTTCCGTTCTCCTCCCTTTGTTCCCTCTTCCACGATGACGGGGCTCCAGACCTGTTCGTCCCGGAGACGCAGCGTGGTCTTCCTCAGGACGGGGAGGTTTCCGTCATAAATTCCCGTAAGGCACGGGTTATCCCTTCCGCGTCAAGCCCGTACATGGCCCGCAGCTCGGATTGTTCTCCCTGCTCTACGTACCGGTCCGGGAAGCCGAGTCGCCTGACGTTCACCCCGGCCACTCCCTCCTCCTCAAGGAGCTCCAGCACGGCGGCGCCGAACCCGCCTTCCAGAGCGTTTTCCTCAATCGTGATGATGGTTCCGGTCCGCCGGGCACAATCCAGAATCAGCTCACGATCCAGGGGTTTGATGAAGCGCGCGTTCACCACACAGAGCTGGATCCCCTCATCTGCCAGCAATGCAGCCGCCGCGAGCGCCGGCCGGACCATGGTTCCGACGGCAAGCACCGCTCCGGCGTTTCCCTGACGGAGAATCTCCCCCTTTCCCATGGGAATCTCAACCAACGCCTCATGGAGGGGAACGCCCCACCCGCTCCCCCTCGGGTAGCGCACGGCGACCGGGCCGTCCACCCGTAACGCCGTGAAAAGCATATGCCGGAGCTCGTTTTCGTCTGACGGCGCCATGATAGTCATATGGGGGAAGATGCGGAGATAGGAGAGATCGAACAACCCGTGATGGGTCGGCCCGTCGTTACCCACAACGCCGGCCCGATCCACTGCAAATACCACGGGAAGATTCTGCAGGCAGACATCGAAGACCTGATCGAAAGCCCGCTGGAGAAAGGTCGAATAGACCGCAAAGACAGGACGGAGGCCCTCCGCAGCCAGGCCGGCGGCGAAGGTTACTCCGTGCTGTTCGCATATTCCCACGTCGAAAAACCTGTCCGGGAATTCTTCCGCGAACGCCGTGAGCCCGGTCCCGTCGGGCATCGCGGCAGTGATGGCGACAACCCGCTCGTCTTGCGAGGCAATGGCGCACAGAGTGTTTCCGAAAACGGCCGTATAGGAAGACGGAGCCCCCTTTGAGGAGCGGACAACGCCGCTCTCCCGGTCAAAGGGGCCGACACCGTGGAAAAGGGAGGGATTCTCCTCCGCAGGGGGATACCCTTTTCCCTTTTTCGTAAGAACGTGGACAAGAACCGCATTGTCGAATTTCTTAACCCCCTCCAGCGTACGGATGAGGCGTTCCAGGTTATGCCCGTCTATGGGTCCGATATACTCGAAACCGAAAGCCTGGAAAAGCATGCCGGGAGTAAACAGGCCCTTCAGGGATTTCTCGGCCTTCTGCGCAACCCGGAGCACTCCCCTTCCCACATCGCTGTCGAGACTGCGAAGGAACCCCTCCACCTCCTTCTTGATCCGGTGAACGAACTCGCTGGTCATGGTCCGGTTCAGGAAAGAAGAGAGTGCGCCGACATTTTCGGCGATGGACATTTCGTTGTCGTTGAGAATGACTATCAGGTCCTTGTTGAGGTGGCCGGCGTTATTCAGTCCTTCGTACGCGAGACCGCCGGTCATGGATCCGTCGCCGATAACGGCAATGACCTTGTTGCGTTCCCCTTTCAGGTCGCGGGCCGCTGCGAATCCCAGGGCTGCGGAAACGGAGGTTGACGAGTGCCCGGCATCGAAAACGTCGTGGGGAGATTCGCACCGCTTCGGAAAACCACTCACCCCCCCCAGCCTGCGAAGGGTGGAAAACCTGTCGCGCCTCCCGGTGAGGAGCTTGTGGGCGTATGCCTGGTGACCCACATCCCAGAGTATCCTGTCGCGTGGTGAGTCGAAGACCCGGTGCAGGGCAATGGTCAACTCCACAACACCGAGGGAAGGCGCCACATGGCCGCCGTTTTCGGAGCACACCCGAAGAATTGCATCGCGCACCTCGACCGCAAGGTTCTCCAGATCTTTCAGGGAGAGGCCTTTCACGTCGTCAGGAGAATGAATGGTGGCAAGCAGTTCGGTCATCAGGATTTCCGTTGCACTATATAGGATGCTATTGCCCGGAGAGGATCCGCCTTCTCCCCGAAACCGGAAAGTGCATCGATGGCGTTCTCCACGAGCTCCGAGGCCCTACGCTTCGACTCCGCCAGACCCATGACGGCCGGATACGTCGCTTTGCCCCGTGCCTGATCGCTTCCGGCGTCTTTTCCAATCTGCTCGGTGGTCCCTTCGATATCGAGAATGTCGTCGGCTATCTGGAACGCCAGACCCACGGCCTCTCCATAACGGATCATGGCACTCAGATCCGCCTCTCCGGCCCCGCCCAGCAGCGCACCGGTCTTCACCGACGCCCGGATCAGCGCGCCGGTTTTATGGGTATGAATGTATTGAACGGTAGCCAGGTCTATCTCCTTTTTCCCTTCGCTCTCCATATCCACCACCTGGCCGCCTATCATCCCGCGCGAGCCGGAACAGAGCGCTATTTCATGGATCACCCTGACGAGAATCTCAGGGGAAATCCCCGCAGTCCACTCCGGGTTGCTGAGTAGAATGAACGCCTCGGTAAGAAGCGCATCCCCTGCCAGGATTGCCGTGGCCTCGCCAAACACTTTGTGGTTGGTGGGATTGCCGCGCCGGAAATCGTCATTGTCCATGGCCGGCAGATCGTCGTGGATAAGGGAATAGGTGTGAATCATCTCCATGGCGCAGGCAGCGGGAAGTGCGGCAACCATGTCGCCGCCCACCGCTTCACAGGCAGACAACAGGAGAATAGGACGAACCCTTTTCCCTCCGGCAAAGACCGAATAGCGCATGGACGCATGGATTGAGGAAGGGAGCTCGTCTGCGGGAGGTAGATACTTCTCCAAGTTTTCATCAACCAGTTGCTGCATTTTTTTCAAGTACTGCTTCAAGTTCATACCAGCTCTCGTTTCATGGTATTATTTTATTTTTCATCATCAAGGGAAAACTCCCTCTTCATAAAAGCGCCGTCCTTCTGCTTCAGCAGAAGCTCCACCTTTCGTTCCGCCTCGTCGAGTTTCTTGACGCAAAAATTCGCGGAACGGACCCCTTCTTCAAAAACCTTCAGCGATTCCTCCAAGGAAAGTTCACCGCTCTCCAGTTTGCGCACCGCGTCCTCCAGTTTTTTGAGAACCGACTCGAACTTTTCCGTGGCCATAATACGTACCGTCTCCTGATCGAAGTTGAGCCATTATACGGAATCCACCACACCAGTCAAGGATGAGGAAGCGGAGGCATCCTCGCTTGGCTCTACGACACAACTGGCGGAACCGTACCTGAAAATCAGACC
>JAAZOO010000216.1 GCA_012797715.1 Geobacteraceae bacterium
TGCAGTTCCTCCTCGCTCCACAGGTAGTGATGATCGGTGAGGACAATCCCCTGGAGTCCCTTGGAGAACACCTGCCGCACCAGGTCCGCAGCGGCAACGCCGCTGCAACGGGAATGCTCCCGTGAGTGGGCATGCATTTCGATGAGCATGGAGACAGGATAAACGGATTGCGGCGGGTCCACAAGAAAAATCAGCGTGCCGTTCCGGCGGCAAAAGGGCTTGATTTATTTGCGGCACTTGGGATAGAGTGGCTTCCCAGGCAGTTGCGCCCGTAGCTCAGCTGGATAGAGCAATGGCCTTCGAAGCCATTGGCCGGGGGTTCGAATCCCTCCGGGCGCGCCAGAAAAAAATCAAGGGGTTACGGTTCATTCCGTAGCCCCTTTGCCGTTTTTCCAGGGAGGTCATGGAAGCCGTTCCGTTGTGCCGGCGCTTTCTCCTCCAGCCCGGCGTGGGCGGGACGTGGCGTTTCCGCCCTCCCCTTCCGACATAAGGAACAGGGCTTGCCTCTGCGTCCCGATGGCAGTTCTGCCCCGATACGGGGCAAACCGGCCGAACTGCCTGAAACAGGGGAACTCCGGCAGGTGAGGCGAAGGAGGGGGGCGGAGAATCGTGAAGAGGGGACAGTCCGCGTTTCGTCGCCCCGGTTGACAGCGGAGCAGAAAGGGATACTGTAAAAGCCTGGCGTCCCTGAACAGGAATCAACAAGGAAAAAGGGGAGGAGAAGGGTATGAAGAGTACTCGCCTATCCGGGATGGCGGCAGCGGTGTCGCTTGCGCTGTCCTTGGTTGCCTTTACGCAGACAAGCACGGCAGGGGAGGCGTCCCGTGGCCCGGAAAAAGAGGGTGAAGGCATGAGGGGTATAACGGTGTTGCTGCCCGACGGTTCTCCCGCTCCGTCGAAAAAAATCATGCTGATCGTTGATGCCAATCGAGAGGTCGGGGAGATGGAAAAATTGAGGCCATACGCCACGTTCAGCCCTTCCGTGTCAAGAAACATGCTGTTGGTCGTCGGCATCACCCGGAAGGTCGGCGAAATGGAAAGGATGGGGCCGTACGGGCCTTTGAGTTCCGATGAAAACGGCTTCCTCCCTTTGCCGGAAGAGGTTGTGCGGTTGGCGGGAGCAAGCCGATCTTTCACCAATGTCCTGAATTTTTTCCCCAGGCTCATAGTCTATGACAAGCCGTCGGATGCAATCGTCCTAAAAGGGGGAGGATACTTCACTTCCAAGGATATTTTTTTCGGTCGGCCGAAAAGCATACGGTTACGGGAGGTTACGCTGGACGAAGGGGAAAAGGGGGAGTTCTTTGCCGGAAGAGGGAAACAGCCCGGTCGCGGATCGGGATCGGAAAAACCATGGTGAACAGATGCCATTATTCATGAAAAGGGAGGCGCGCCATGTCCGTCAACGTCTATTTCGCCGATATGAGGGCGGGGGAGAGGGAGAATCTTTTCGACAAGATAGGGAGGCTTCTGCACTGCTGCGGCCTGAAGGAACGGATCGCTCCCGGTGACCTTACCGCTGTCAAAATGCACTTCGGGGAGAAGGGGAACCACGCCTTTGTCCGCCCCGTTTTCATCAGAAGGGTGGTTGAGGAACTCAAGGGGCGCGGGGCCAGGCCCTTCCTCACCGACTCCTCCACCCTCTACCCCGGCTCCAGGAAGGAGGCGGTCTCCGGGCTGGCCAATGCCGTCGAGAACGGTTTCGCCTATGCCGTTGTGGGTGCGCCCCTCATTATGTGCGACGGGCTGCGGGGGCATACGGCGGTTGATGTGCCCATTGGGGGCGAACTGCTGCGCACGGTATCCATCGGGGCGGAGATTGTGGAGGCGGACGCGCTGGTTGTGGTGTCCCATTTCAAATGCCATGAGCTGACCGGTTTCGGCGGCGCCCTGAAAAACCTGGGCATGGGGTGCGCGAGCCGAAGCGGCAAGCTGCAGCAGCATTCCACCGTTGCCCCGGAGGTTGCCGGAGAGCGGTGCAATGGCTGTGGTATTTGCCTCGGGGCGTGCGCCCATGGAGCCATTGCCGTCCGTGGCGGGAAGTCGCGCATCTCCCCCGAGGCGTGCGTCGGCTGTGGCCGCTGCATCAGCGTCTGCCCGCAGAAGGCGGTACAGGTGCGCTGGGATCAGGACGCCCCGCTGGTGATGAAGAAGATGTGCGAGTTCGCCCTGGGAGCGGTGCAGGGAAAGCAGGGGAAAACCCTCTGCCTGAATTTCATCACCCAGGTGTCTCCGGCCTGCGACTGCTACGGGCATGCGGACGCCCCCATCGTGAACGACATCGGTATCTGCGCCTCCACCGACCCGGTGGCGCTGGATCAGGCCTGCGCCGATCTGGTGAATGCCGCGCCGGGGAACCGGAACACCGCCCTGAAGAGCGGATTCGAGCCGGGCGGTGACAAGTTCCGCGGAGTATGGCCGGATATTGACTGGGAGATTCAGTTGGAGCACGGCGAGAAGATCGGGCTCGGAACCAGGAACTATGCACTGGAGAGGCTGTGAGGCGGAATACGTCCCCGGCGTGTCGTGGATTCGTCCTTGCCATCCTGCGCCGTGCGGGTACACTCTCAGCGGGGAGCACACTCTCCCCCTACCACAGGGAAA
>JAAZOO010000217.1 GCA_012797715.1 Geobacteraceae bacterium
CAAGCGTACACGCCCCTCGAAAGGAGAAAGCCTCCGGGATGCCGCTGCCAGCGCCTCCGCATCCCGATCGAAACCGAGAAGGATGCCGTCGGGAGAAGATGCCTGAAGAATACCGAGGGCGTGACCGCCTCCGCCGATCGTGCCATCCACGTACACCCCCCCCGGCCGCGGCGAAAGCAAACGGAGAACCTCGTTATACAAAACAGTAGTATGCGAGAAACCTTCCACTACAGACCCAAATCGGCAAGCGCCTGCGAAGCGGACGGAAACACCTGGATATCCTGCTGCTCCACTTTAGCCCATTCCTCCAGGCTCCAGATTTCAGCCTTCCTCATCATTCCGGCAAAGACTATCTCTCTCTCCAAGCCCGCATTCCTGCGAAGCTGGGGTGGAATCAGTATCCGCCCAAGCTTGTCCGGAACACATTCCGTTGCGGGGGCGATTATTCTCCGTATGACTGCCGCAAGCTCCGCAGAGGAAAGACCGAGGCCGGCACCGTTTTCAAGCTTTGACTCGAGGGCGAGAAATTCCCGGTAGGGATAGATGGCAAGACCGAAACAGGATACGCCGTTTTCCAGTCGTACGGGGTTGGAATTGGTGAGGAAAAACCGCTCATCTCCAAATTTTTCCGTAAGGACTTCACGGAATTTGGAAGGAAGGCTCGTTCTCCCCTTCCCATCGATGGTGGTCGACGTGACACCCCGGAACATCACCCCTCCAGCACTCATTACCACTCATTTCCACTTTTTACCACTTTCGGGCAAAACTATACTAAAGGGGCATGGGAGTGTCAAGGCAAAAGTATGGCGGAAAAAGAGAATTTTACGGCGATTTTTTAGGGATTTATCAGACGTTCCGGAGCAAGGAAGGAAGGCCTGCCGCAGAAGGGTACCCTGCGGCGTCATCGAAGCATTCTTTAATAAAATATCAATAACGATACAGCGCAACACAGGCCGGACAGCCGGAACGAAGGGGAGACGGGGATGACCCGCACAAATCGGACCGGGTTTTCCGGAATTCGGCGGCAAAGACCGCTCATGGCTTCTTCTTTCGATCCCACAGGGAAACGATTTTCTCCCCCTTCTTCTTTTCAGCGTTCCCCGTGTCCTTCCCCGGATGGAGACGTGATTCGCTCGCGCTTTCACGCCTCACAGGAGAAATGACCTTTTCAATGGAAACAGGGGTCCCGCCCATGGTGAACGGCTCCCCCTGTATCTGCCTTTCCTCCAGTATCCATGTGAATATCTGAGGCGGGTGCGTCAGCACAAGGAGGGTAACCTGCCACCACCCCGCTTTCACATCCGGCGTGATGTCTTCAATCCGGGCAAAAAACGAAGGCGTGTTCTCTATGTGAACAATAACCAGATCAGATATCGAGGTCGCCATACACCCTCCCACCGGAAGAATACGTTATCCGTCTTTCCAAAGAATCCCCCGGCTCCGCCCCTGAAGGCACCCCTCGTAACTCAGAAGCAATCCCTGGGAAAAGCGAGTGCCAAACAGAATCTCAAGATGCGCATAGCGCTCACGCAGATCGCGCTCGAGAGAATACATGCGCTCCAGCTCCACGGAGGACAGGAGGTTTTCCAATGTCTCGCAATGGAATGAAATGCAGGTAAGGGGACGGAAGGGAGGAGACATGAGGCACTTTCCATTCCCCATATAGGGGCAGAGATCCCCGCGGAAAGACGGCATGAAAAGAGGCACATTGCCGGAAAGAAACACGAGAAGATCAACCACCGTAAAGTGATGCTTTCCCCGGACGCAGCAGGCGCCCCCACATATGCCGCAAAACTCCGGCGCACCCTTCTCCACCATGAGGGAGAACATGTCCTCTTTAATGCTCCGGATCCGGGCTGCAGCCGCCGCCACCCTGGCTTTCATATCTCCGGGAAGGACGGTGTATTCACGTCTGACAACGGAAACCGCGTTGTCCCATATCTCTTGATCGGTCACACGATCTCCCCTCCACTGCGAACAGTGGCGAATCTTGCTTGGTCAAAGCAGCCCGTAAGCCGGGTTCTGTTCCCGTGGCGGGTTACCCCGCACCGGGCGACGGTCATTCCTCTAGCACCGCCGTTACCGGCGGTGTCAAGCGGCCAACCCGGAAGCACGGACGGGCAGTCCTTACCGCTTCCCTATTCGGCCTTGCTCCTGGTGGGGTTTACCGAGCACCCGATGTCACCATCGAGCCTGGTAAGCTCTTACCTCACCCTTTCACCCTTACCTGCTTTCGCCGAAGCTACGGCAGGCGGTCTCCTCTCTGTGGCACTTTCCCTGGGGTCACCCCCGCTGGACGTTATCCAGCACCATGCCCTGCGGAGCCCGGACTTTCCTCTCCCCGCCAACGCCCTAGCGTGGGCGGGCAGCGACCATCTGGCCTGCTTTGACCAAGCTGCTGTGCTTGAAATACGCGCATTCCCTCTTCCGACGAGGGCATCCTTCCGACTCGTGCCCTGCACCTGAGGGAGCTCTCCCCTTCAGCCTTTCGTATCTTCAGCTTCAGGACGAAGGAACAGCAATCGCTGGCAGTGCGGACAAGCGACCAGGTTATCCATTTTGAACAGGCTGTTGAAGACCTGTGGCGGAATGTTCATATTGCAACCAAGGCACGAGCCGTTTCGCGCCTCGACAATGGCAACCCCCTGACGCCTCTCGCGCAGCATCGTGTACTTCTTGATCATGGAGGGAGAAATCGCCTGAGCTGTCGCCTCTCGGGATGCAATATTCTCGTAAATAATCGCATCGAGCTTCTCGATGCGGGCGAGCAACTCACCCTTCTGACCGCCCGATGCCGTCTCAAGTTCCTGTAACTCCCGTTCTCTGTCGCTAATTGCA
>JAAZOO010000218.1 GCA_012797715.1 Geobacteraceae bacterium
AAGGCCGGGTGAAAACCCGGCCTTTTTGTTTCTGCGTTCGCCCAATGAATTTTTCTAGGATTCCTTTTCCACCGTCCGGATCAGGACCTTTGCCGATCCCTTTCCGAGGAAGCCCAGTTCTTTTGCCGCTGCGCGGGAGAGATCGATGAAAGGATACGGCCTCTTCCGGCAGCGATCGTTTACGGTTACCTGCACCTCTTTGTTGTTTGCAAGGTTGACTACCTTGACTTTTGTTCCCAGAGGGAGGCTCTGGTGAGCCGCGGTCAGCTTCAGCGGGCAGTACCTGCTTCCCGACGCCGTGCGTTTTCCTCTGTACTTCTTGGCATAATAGGTGGCAATCCCTTTCCCTCCCCTTGTTTGTGCGGTTTCGGAAAGGTTTTGCTCTGTGTGCTCGTTCTTCTGATCAGACAATATGGTTTCAGCTTGCAAGGGAAGTGTCTGGATCTGAAGGAGCAGGGCCTGGCTGATGACAACTAGAGCCAGCATGCCCCTTCGGGTCAACGATGCCATCGGCACCTCCTTTTTGGGCGAGTCATTCCTATACTACAGGGAGGCAAGGCTGTCAACCGGAAAGTGGTTTTCCGCGCTGTAACATACTGAAATACGGAAGTTATTGGTTCTGTCGGGAGGACAGTGCGGCAAGGAAGATGGCTGTGTCCCGTTTCGGAAGGAGGCCGAGCCTCTCCCCTTCCGCAAGGAGCGCTGCCGCCGCTTCTTCCCCTTCCCGCCCGGGATCGAGGGTGAATTCGTTGACGTAGAGCCCGATGTGGGCTGCGCAGGCATCCCCGCTCTTTTCCCGTGAAAGGAGCCGGACATACTGTGCCGACTCCTCCGGATGGCGGCGGGCATAGTGGACGCTGGAGCGGATGATGCCGTCAACCTGCGCGAGGGTGCCGCTGCCCAGGGAGCGGCGGGCGGCGATACCTCCCAGGGGGAGCGGAAGCCCGGTCATGCCTTCCCACCATTCACCCAGGTCCAGGACGGTGTGCAGGCCCCGGGAGCGGCAGATGAAGCGGGATTCATGGATGACCGCACCGGCGTCGACCGTTCCCCGTTCCACTGCGTCCATGATTTCATGGAAAGGGAGGGCTACAATGTCCTGAATTTCTCGGTCGAACATCCTGAGGAGAAGGAGGGCGGTCGTCCCCCGTCCCGGAACAGCGACTCTCCTGCCGCGCAGGTCCGCGGGACCCAGCCGTTCGCGGGACACGACGAGGGGCCCGCACCCTCTCCCCATGGCGCCCCCTGCGCGCAGCATCACGTAGCGGTCACGGAGAAACGCGTAGGCATGCCAGGAGACCTTGCAGACATCCAGGGAGCACCTGTGGGCCAGGCGGTTCAGCGTCTCCACGTCCTCCAGGCGTACCCGGAAGCGCAGGTCTCCGGTCTCGATCCGGGCATGGACCAGGGGGTAAAAGAGGAAGGTGTCGTTGGGGCATGGTGAGAATCCCAGCGTGAGTGGCCGCATGGATCAGAGCTCCTGCAGCAATCGTTCCACAAAGTCCGACGAGGCGGCAACCGCGCTGGAGATGTCCCACCGGGAAATGTCCCGGTCCTCCACGTGATTGCTGATGCCGCGTATTTCCAGGCAGTCGACGCCGAAGCGCGCGGCCGTCAGGGCAACGGCCGCCCCTTCCATGTTCTCGCAGATGGCACCGAAGCGGGCGGAGAGCTCTTCGCCCCGGCACGAGGTGCCGCTGCAGGTGGAAACCGTCAGGAAGACCCCCCGGCGCAGGGAGACGCCGGTGTGCCTGGCCACGCACAGGGCCATCTCAGCAGCGCGCGGGCACAGGGGGATATCATTGTAAAGGACAACTCCGTTCCGGTCCTGGAGAGGGAGCCCCATAGATCGGAGGTCGCGCCACCCTTCCGGCGCGGCAACCCCTGTATCGGCGAAGACTTCGGTGGTTGCCAGCGCCAGGTCGCCGATTGCCAGCTCGCTGCCGGGGTAGGCGCCTGCGCAGCCGGTTACGATACAAAGATCGGGTGCGTACCGGTGGTTCACAGCTGCCGTCGCAGCTGCGGCGTTGGCGATGCCCACGCCCGTGACGGCGAAAATGACGCGCTTTGAGCCGAGCAGGGCCGTGGAGATATCCCACGGCAGGGGGGATGGCTCGGGTCGGGCAGGGAAGGACGCGGCAAGGGGGGATATTTCCCGGCCGGTGGCGGCGAGAACGGCGATGGATGCCATTGTAGGGTTCCTCATAGTGCCTCCCATGAGCTGGAAAAAGGGGAACTGCCATTTCCGCCAGCCCCCCGCAAGGGCGTATCCGGGATTCGGGTGATGAAGCGAAGCGAACAGGTACGCGATGGGAAAGGTGCGTTCACGTGCCGCGAACGGCTCGCTTCTGGAGCGCCTTCCCCTCGGCACTAAGAATAGCGGAAATGCCGCCAGGGTTCCAGGAAAGATCGCGGCCCGGACCCGGGTGCAGCGTAACGGCACAAAAGTATGCAAACTTTTCCCGTGAACCCGGCCAACTGTGCCATTATATGGCACAGACCCGCCCGTGTCCCGGAACAAATAAAACCGCATTTTAGAGATGCGGCTTTCAAGTGCCGCAAAAACGGTTCCTTTTTGAAAAAACGGGAAGATACGCACACGTTGCTTCCAGGCGGCGCGTTTTTTGCTTGCATGGTATATTCGGCGAGTCGAAAAGCGATCCCGGCAGGTGGCGGGTGTCGCCGGGCCGGATGCCGCCCTGAGCGGGCCGTCCCTCGCCTCCCTGCATGCTGACGGTTAAAAATCTTTCTGGCGCTGCTTTTTTTTTGCGGTACACTATGCGGATAGGACGTGAAAACCCCGTCAATACAGGCTGAACGGCAAAAAAATTGATTGACATTTTAATCCTTTGAAGCTATTAACATCAAAATAAAATAGTATACACTTGCATGTGTGCCGAAACAGTGACTCAACCGATCACAGGGCATCGTCACGGTCGGATCAGGAAAAGCGGGATTTTGCAGACTGTTTGATTCTGAAAACAGGACACGAACAATTCCTGCAGAAAAACCATGAAAGGGGGTGAATCGACTTTTCGTGCGGTCATACGATGAGTATGACGATCATTTGTTTTCATTGTAGCCGGTGCCGGCTACGCACTTTTTTGAGACGAAGGAGGAATTCTTAGATGAAGAAATTCTTGTACCTACTGCTGGCTATCGCAATGCTGGCAACGTTCGGTTGTACCGGCGACGAGAATACCAATTCCGTCACCAACCCGAACCCGAACCCCTTCCAGCCGAAGGGCACCGTGACCGGCGTGCTTGTGGACGCCTGCACCAACGAGCCTATCGCCAACGCCGTTGTCTATATCATGGACAAAAAGGCGACCACCAACTCCGTCGGTATGTTCACCATCAAGGATGTTCCGGCCAACACCGCGGTCGGCACCGAAGACTCCAGCGGCGGCGGGACGCTCCTGAGCAACGGCCTGTACAGCTGGCAGACCTACAATGTCGTTATTGATATGTCCGCGGTCAACAAGGAACGCGCCAAGATTGCCGGCGCGGCTCTCTACCCCAGCATCGCGTATCACACGGTACAGGTAACCTACACCAGCCTGGGCGAGACCAGCACGCAAACCGCTGATACAACAACCTCTACCAACCACGACACACCGGTTGACGGCTTCGTTGCCAATATCAAGCCTCGGGTCGGCAAGCTGTCCGCCACGATGACCGTTGAAGCGGTTGATGGTCGCAACGGTGCGGTGATTCGAGGTACGGCGGCTAATCCAGTAAAATACGAGCTCATTTCCCTGAGCCCGTTCGACGGCATCAACACCCCGAACAATGTGACCGGCAACCTGACGAACATTGTTCAAGTCAAGAACGACACAACCGGTCTCGGCAGGATGACGTTCACCGGTCTCGAAGCGTCTCATATCTTCTACGCCAGAATTACCTGGACAGACCCGAATACCGGCCATGTCTGGACCGGCCGCGCGGGCATCGGCGCCAACGACAATGGTACTGTGCAACTAGAAGGTCTCCCCGTTGTCTGGACGGAATGCGACGGAAGTGTCTCGAATTTCGTTACGGAAGGCCCCAATCCACCTGTCAAACTGTTTGATAAACAGGAGGACAACATAGCTCCGTACATCGAGTCCGTAACTCCGGCCAATCTTACCGACATCGGCAAAGTGCCGGCATCGGGAACTCAGAATGTAGTCTTCACCTTCAGCGAAGTTCTGAAACCCACCCAGTATATTCTGAATACAACTGCTGAAACGTCGACTGCCGGCGGCATTTACAACGACATCAACGTGACTTTCGACGGGCCGAAGGCAAAGGCGAAGGCAGGCAACATCCCGTACACCTTGACGTGGGACAGCGTGACCGCACCGAGGGTGCTGACCGTTACGATCCCGGTTGACGAATCATCCAGGTACACGGTCGACATGACGCAAGTGATCGCAAATGCTAACGTCATGGATACCAACGGCAACCTGGCAAGCGATGCGGATACCTATTTGAGGACTCCGTATCTCATGACGACCTTCACCACGAGCGGTACGGACAACTCTGTTGCACAGCCGGCTGCAACTCGCCTGGGTACAACGAACACCGTACAGTGGCTCCCAATCAGCCACGCCATTTTCTACAGGATCTACATCGCCGAAGTTCGCGGTGGAGTGACTTATGCCTATGAAACGGTTAAAGGCAATGGTACATCATCACATGAAACCGCCTTCACCACCTTTGACACAACATCTCTGCTGAATTCTCCTCCGTTCAACGACGGTGAGATCAAGATCAGCTACCTCGTTAAGGTCGTGGCGGTCAACTCTGACGGCACCGAAAGTACGGCAAGTGCTCCTGTGACCATCGACGACAAGGGCCGTCCGACGATAGTATCCGCTACCGGCCGAGGTAAGATCCTTGCCGACCCGGGTGCCAACGCAACAATTTCCGGAACCCTGTTGGTTACCTTCTCCGAAGTTATGAACAAGGAAACCGTGAATAGCGCCAGCGCATACAGCTTCACCTTCAGCGGTGCGACAACCGCGGTAACGGTGACCTTCGGTACGCCGACCATCACCTATGACGTGGCGAATAACAGGACTCTGGCTTCTGTACCATACACCATCGCCACCGGCGCTGGCGGAAGCATTGCCCCAGATTCGACAGTCAGCCTTGGTTGTACCGGTACCGACCTGAATGGGAACACCCTCAGCAACGTTCCGTTCGTGACAGCTCCGTAAAGACAGGAATCTGGAGATGCTGTTGTAACGGAATCAGTGAACTCTGATGTGAGGACAACTACCCCCGGGGAATTTCCCCGGGGGTTTTTTTTAACCTTTTGCACTACGAAATGCATTTGCAATATTTTGCGCCCTGTGCAATATAGATTTTACATGAAGAATGGCCATATTACTTCAATCTGAAAGTGGGGGCTCCTATTTATGCGGTATATCCCGGTTTTCCTGGTACTTGGTATTTCCCTTTTGATTGTTTCCTGCGGAGGAGACGGATCCGGTCCTTCCCCAATGCCGGTGGCCGGAAACAAGTGGACCGTGATGGTCTACCTGGATGCTGACAATAACCTGGGAACGGCATCGCGACTTGATTTGGAGGAAATGCAGGCGGTCGGTTCCACGGATAATGTGACGGTTCTCGTCCAGTACGATACCCAGGGCGGAGCGACGTACCGCTACAAGGTGGAAAAGGGGAGCCTGACGCAGTTGGCGAACCTGGGCGAGCTGGACATGGCCAAGGCATCCACGCTCAAGGACTTTGTCGCGTACGCGGCCGGCGCCTATCCCGCCGACTACTACGCCCTCATCCTCTGGAACCACGGGCAGGGGTGGAAGGGGGTAAAATCCATCTTTACCGATGTGGACAACGGCACGCTCACCCCACTGTCCAACCAATATGTGAAGGAGGCCCTGGCAGACTCCGGAGTAACCGTCGACATCCTCGGCATAGACGCCTGCGAGATGTCGGTCATCGAGGCTGCCTTCGAGTTCCGCAATGTCGCCAAAATACTTGTCGCTTCCCAGGAACTGGTTTCCGACTACGGGTGGGACTATGATGATCTCCTGAAACGGCTGACAGACAGACCTACAATGACCGCTCCAGAGCTGGCAAAGGCGATGGTGGCGAGCTTCAAGAACTTCTACTCCGCATCCGCCTACAAGGACCAGACTATCAGCGCAGTGGCGCTGAACAAGGTGTACTCAACTGACGGCTCAACGGATATTGCAACCGTGGCAACCGAGGTTGACAATTATGCCGCTAACCTGATACAGCTCATGGCTGATTCCGGTACCCGATCCTCAACCCTCGCTTTGATTACCAACGCTCGTTCCTCTGTTCAAGAGTTCGACGATGTTTCTCAGCCTGCCACCTATATAGATCTTGTTCATTTCCTTCATCTGGTGAGCCGCGGCACTACCGCCGTCGAGCAAGCCATGGACAAGATACTTCTCGCTGAGTATCACGGTCCGGAAAGATCCAATGCGCACGGGCTGTCCGTGGTCTTTTTCGACAGAACGAGCCCCTTTGACGATATAACCTACGATTCGAACTACCGTGACTACAACCCCTCCAGCGGAAAAGGAAGCCGGATAGAGTTCCTGAACCAGTTCCGGTGGGACGACATGCTGCACACCTATTACGGGTACCAGTACCCGCTTAAACCCAATTGATACGCAAGACTATGCGTACCTGAGAGTCATACGAAAAAACCCCCGGCTGCGTGTTTTTCCGTTCGGACGACTGGAGCGCGACACGACAGGTGTCGCCTCGCCGTTCTCGCATATCAATTCCACTGAACCCAACATAACACTGAATGGAATATTGTTGTCGTGACTCTTCCCGCCGGCTCGAAGCGACATGTGCCGTCATCCGCGTAAGTACCCATCATGACGCGAGACTCCGGGGCATTGCGCCGGGGTTTTCCCTTGCCTCCGCACCATTTATTGTTTATAGTACTGTGCTAAATTTCGCGTACGAAATCGGGTTCTTTCATGGACAGGAAAATCCTTGCTCTGAATATCGGCATCTCCGCTCTCCTTCTCGTCGTGCTCGCCATGATTGCCTCCGATGTTATCGCCTACCGCCTGTCGCGCACCTTCCAGTCACCCGAAAAAAAAGGAGCGAAAGCACCTCCCGCCGTGCGGAAGAGCGACCTGTCCTCCTTCGCACCCATACTGGAAAAAGGGCTCTTCGGAAAGGCAACGCAAGGTTCTCTTACAGCCATTGCCGCTGCCCAGGCGCAGGGACCTGCCGCGGCCGCTCCCGGAGACCTTCAGCTTCTGGGCACCGCCGTGGGCTCCTTCCGCGAGACCTTTGCCCTCGTGCTGCGACAGAGCACCCGGGAGGAGAAGGTCTTCCGGCTCGGGGACAAGGTCTTCGACATCGGTCCGCTCCTGTCCGTGCGCAAGGACATGATTGAGATCCAGAACGGTGCCACGCGGCTGAAGCTGCTTGCACCCACCGCCGTGCCCGGTGCTCCCTCCCCGGCGGCTCCGGGCGCGAACCAGCCGGGCGCCCTGGCCAGCCAGGTGGGCGCGGGGAGCTACGTCATCGACCAGCGCGCTCTCACCGCGGCCCTGGACAACCCCGGCCAGGCCATGACCGATGCCCGCCTCCTTCCCAATGCCCGGGACGGCAAGGTGGACGGGTTCAAGGTGTCGGAGGTGAAGCCCGCCGGCCTGTTCGCCATGATCGGCCTCAGGAACGGGGACACCCTGCTGAAAATCAACGATTTCGCCATTGACTCGCCCGACAGGGCGATGCAGTCCTTCGTCTCCCTCAAGGGCCAGAGCCGCATCAAGCTCGACCTGGTCCGGGACGGACAGCCGGTGACGCTCACCTACGACATACGATGAGATGCCGGGCCGCTGCACCGGACTTCGCCGTGGCCGGGCCATGCCGATGAAACTCGTTGGAGGTACTTCCTTGAATACACTTGCTCGCTTCCTGATAGCGGTTGCTCTCCTTCTCCTGACGGCGCTGCCCGTTTGCGCTGCCGGGAAAGGCATCGTGCTGAACTTCAGCGACGTGGACATCTCCACCATGGTCAAGTTCATCAGCGACCTCACCGGCAGGAACTTCGTCCTGGATGAACGGGTGAAGGGGAAGATTTCCGTGTACTCGCCGTCGAAGCTCTCGGCGGATGAGGCGTTCGCGGTGTTCACCTCGGTCCTGGACCTGAAGGGATTCTCCGTGGTCCAGACCGGGAGGGTCTACAAGATCGTCCCCTCCGCCGTTGCCAAGCAGTCCGGCATGAAGCTCCTCACCGGCTCGGAGCGCACCCCCGTGAACGAGGCATACGTAGCCCGCGTCATCGCCCTGGACAGGATTCCCTCCCAGGAGGCGGCCACCTTCCTCCAGCCGGTGGTTTCCAAGGACGGCTACGTCGCTTCCTTCGGCCCCGCCAACATGCTGCTGGTGGTGGATTCCGCCGTCAATATCCAGAAGGTGCTGGACATCATCAAGACCATCGACACGGACATGCGGCGCGACGGGGCGGAGCTGGTGTTCCTGAAACACGCATCCGCCGACAACGTGGCCCTGATCGTGCGGGAGTGGCTGTTCGGGCGGGATCGCTCCAAGTCGGGCGCCCAGACCGCGCAGAGCCAGACCCAGGGGCAGCTCATCACCGTCGGGGGGCTCCTTGTGCCGGATGCGCGCCTGAACGCGGTCATCATCTTCGGCAGCGACGCGGACAAGGAGGAGATCAAGAAGTTCATCGCCATGATCGATGTCATGCCCCCCACCTCCAGCAGCAAGATCAACGTCTACTACCTGGAAAACGCCGATGCCACCGATGTGGGCAAGGTCCTGGAGACCATGATCAAGGGAACGAGCGCCTCGACGGGCACGTCCCAGGCCATCACCGGTCAGCAGCAGGTTTCCTTCGAGGGCTCCCGCATCTCCATCTCTCCGGACAAGGCCACCAATTCCCTCGTCATCATGGCCTCTCCCGCGGACTACCAGAACCTCATCCAGGTGATCCGGAAGCTGGACCGCCGCCGCCGCCAGGTGTTCGTCAAGGCCCTCGTTGCCGAGGTCTCCCTGGACAAGGTGCGGGATATCGGCCTGCAGCTGGGGGTGGGCGGCGCAGGCTCCGACGGGACCATCGCCGCTGCCGGCGTTCTCGACCCCTTCAACTTCCTGGGCGCCTCCAACGCCCAGCAGCAGGCCGTGGTCAAGATACTGTCCGGACTTTCCAACAACGTGAATTTCTCCGGCGTGCTCAAGCTCCTGGACCAGAACGGCGCGGTCAACGTCCTGTCCACGCCCAACATCCTTACCTCTGACAACAAGGAGGCGGAGATCTTCGTCGGCGAAAACATTCCCCTCCTCACCTCCACGACCCTTTCCTCCACCGGACTGTCCCAGCAGTCCATCGAGCGCAAGGATACCGGCATCACCCTGAAGATCACCCCGCAGATCACCGAAGGGGAGTACATCAAGCTGGACATCTACCAGGAGATTTCCGCGGTGAAGAACAGCAAGGGTGAGGCGAGCGACCTGGTCACCACCAAGCGCTCCGCCAAGACCTCGGTGGTGGTGAAGGACAGCGACTCGGTGGTGATCGGCGGCCTCATCCAGACCCGCGACGAGGAAAATATCGAAAAGATACCGCTCCTGGGCGACATCCCCCTCCTGGGCTACCTGTTCAAGACCAAGTCGACCCAGCGCACCAAGACCAATCTCATTATCATCCTCACCCCGCGCATCATCAGGAGCGGGGCGGATATGGCCGCCATTTCCGGGGAGCAGAGGGATTCCTTCGAGGACGCCGTGGACAGGCAGGTGGACCTGACCCGGGAGCTGCGGCCGGGCCGCACTCCCGATGACCGGAAGACGGAGCCCGGGGCGGAGCCGAAAGGAACGCCATGAGCCGGCCACAGGACATGGAATCGCTTGCTGCGCGCCTCGGCCTGCCGTTCCTCGCCCGCATTGAGGACAGCGCCGTGGATACGGCGCTCCTGGGCCGGCTTCCCCTTTCCTTTGCCAGGGCAAACCTGGTCCTTCCGCTGCGGGAGGAAGGGGGCAGGCTGCTGGTCGCCACCGGGGAACCCGCCAATTTCTCCGCACTCCACGAGGTGCGCGGAGCGTTCGGCATGCCCGTCGACCTGGTGGTCACGACGCCCCAGTCGGCCCTGGAAGCCATCAACCATCTCTATTCCCGGATCTCCGAATCCGCCCAGGAGGTGGTGGAGGAGCTGGAGGGAGAGGACCTTTCCACCATCGCCACCGAACTGAACGAGCCCCGCGACCTCCTGGACCTGACGGACGAGGCTCCGGTGATCCGGCTGCTCAATTCCATCCTGTTCCAGGCGGTCAAGGAACGGGCCAGCGACGTGCACATTGAGCCGTACGAGCGGGAGGTGGAGGTGCGCTTCCGCATCGACGGCATCCTGTACAAGATGCTCACCCCTCCCAAGGTGGTGCAGGAGGCCGTCATCTCCCGCGTGAAAATCATGGCCGGCCTGAATATCGCCGAGAAGCGCCTTCCCCAGGACGGCCGTATCCGGGTGATCGTGGCCGGCCGGGACGTGGATATCCGCGTCTCCATCATCCCGACCTTTTTCGGGGAGCGGGTGGTGCTCCGCCTCCTGGACAAGAAGAAGGGCCTCATCTCCCTGGAAGACATGGGCATGTCCGATGCGGGAGTCGCGTCCATGGAACGACTCCTGGCCCGCAGCAACGGCATCATCCTCGTCACCGGCCCCACGGGAAGCGGCAAGTCCACGACGCTCTATGCGGCCCTGAACCGTCTCAACTCACCGGAAAAGAACATCATTACCATCGAGGACCCCATCGAGTACCAGTTGAAGGGGATCGGCCAGATCCAGGTCAACCCCAAGATCGACCTGACCTTTGCCAACGGCCTGCGCTCCATTCTCCGCCAGGACCCGGACATCATCATGGTCGGCGAGATCCGCGACGCCGAAACCGCGGAGAT
>JAAZOO010000219.1 GCA_012797715.1 Geobacteraceae bacterium
CAGTTCGTATTCCTTGTCCGTCTTGCGGGAGTTGCAAATAAGCCCCCCGAGCCGCACCCTGCCGGAGGAGGCGTACTTGAGGATACCCTTGGCGATGTTGTTGGCCGCGTACATGGCCATCATCTCGCCGGAAACAACGATATAGATCTCTTCCGCCTTGTTCTCGCGGATGGGCATGGCGAATCCGCCGCAGACAACGTCGCCCAGGACGTCGTAGAAGACGAAGTCCAGGTCAGGGGTATAGGCTCCGTTCTCCTCCAGGAAGTTGATGGCGGTGATGACGCCGCGGCCGGCGCAGCCGACGCCCGGCTCCGGACCGCCCGACTCGACGCACTTCACGTCGCCGTATCCCGTCTTCAAAACGTCCTCGAGCTCCAGGTCTTCCACTGTGCCCCGTTCCCGAACCAGGTCCATGACCGTTTCCTGGGCCTTGGCGTGGAGCATCAGGCGGGTGGAGTCGGCCTTGGGGTCGCAGCCGACGATCATCACCTTCTTGCCGAGGGATGCCAGGCCTGCAACCGTATTCTGGGTTGTTGTCGATTTGCCGATGCCGCCTTTGCCGTAGATTGCGATCTGTCTCATGGTAGTTTCTCCTTTCGTCCGCTCATGGGCGGAACGTCGTGAAATTGCGGGGCTGAAAAAAAGGCGCCCCTGGTGGTAACCTGAGGCGCCGTTGCCTGCTGCGTCGGACGAACACGTTCGATGTGTTCGCTGCCGGTTTTTGTTGTTTGGAAGCATGTGTCGTGCCAAACAGATAATTACCGATACTTCAACAGGATACGACGTGTTGCGCGTCAACGGCTGCAAAAAAAATGGAAGGGTGCCCGGAAATGCGGCACCTGGCAGGAGCACGGGCACGGCAGTGCGCCATGCCTGAAATGGTATCACTGCTCCGTGAGCAGGATGGCCTCCGCGATTTGGCGGAGCGATTTCCTCTTGTCCATGGCCAGCTTCTGCATCCTGCGGAATGCCTCGGCTTCGCCCAGGGAGTGGTTTTTCATCAGCATCCCCTTTGCCTTTTCGATTATTTTGCGTGCCTCCAGCGACTCCTTCAGGTCGTCCACCTGCTCCTTGAGGCGCTCGATCTCCTCGTTATGGGCAAAGGCAAGCTCTATGGCAGGCCACAATTCTTGCGGCCGTACCGGCTTGGTGAGAAACGCGGCAATCCCCGCCTTGACCGCCCGTTGAACCACATGGGGGTCATGGCAGGCGGTGAGGAATATGATGGGGATTTTCAGCCGCTTTCTGATTTCCGCGGCGGCGCTGATTCCGTCCTTCCTGGGCATGGAAATGTCGAGCACGGCAATGTCGGGGAAACGGGAAAAGGCCAAGGACACGGCTTCTTCGCCGTCGCTCCCCTCGATGATTTCCTGGAATCCGTGCTCTTCCAGCAGGGATTTAAGACTCTTTCTGATGATGGGTTCGTCATCGCAAATCAAAATGCTGTTCATGTTCGGCTCTCCTTTGAACTCTGATGTGGGGTTCCCCAAGCACGGTCCGTTCCCTGTCCGTCAAGCAGCGGTCGGTACGTTTCGTTCCATCTCGCCGTAGAGCCGGTGCAGCTCACGGTCGGACAGGGGGCGCTTCACTTGCCCGGACAGGGCGCGGACCCTGCGCAGGAGCCGGTTTGCATGCTCCTTTTCAAGGACGATGCCCAGTGATCGGTAGCGTTCAATCAGGCCGCTCGTGCCGGAGTGTTTTCCCACCACCAGGTGGCGGCGAAGACCCACATCGGCCGGGTCGAATCCTTCATAATTCTTCGGGTTCTTGAGTACGCCGTCGGCATGGATGCCCGATTCATGGGCAAACACCCGTTCGCCGACCACTGCTTTCCACGGCGGCACCGGACGGTTGGACGCCTTTCCCACAAGACGGGACAGTTCACGGAATCGACGGGCATCAATGCCCGTATCCACGCCGCACGCAACCCTCAGCCCCATGACCACTTCCTCCAGGGCTGCGTTTCCCGCCCTCTCCCCCAGGCCGTTCACCGTGGTGTTGACAAAGCGGGCGCCGGCCCGGATTCCGGCAAGGGCATTGGCGGTGGCCATGCCCAGGTCGTTGTGGGTGTGGATTTCCAGTTCCAGTTCCGGAACGGCGCGACGGAGGGCGAGAATCGTATCGTGCATGCCGAAGGGGTCGAGGATGCCGAGGGTGTCGCAGAACCGGAAACGGTCGGCCCCCAGGGAGCGGCACATCCGGAGCAGTTCCACCAGGAAGGAGAGGTCTGCGCGGCTGGCATCCTCGCCTCCCACCGAAACATACAGGCCATGATCCTTGGCGAAGCCCAGGGCTGTTTTCAGTTGTTCCCGCACCCATTCCCGCGACCTGCGCAGCTTGTGCTCGATCATGATGTCGGACACCGACAGGGAGATGTCCACCGCAGTCACGCCGCATTCCAGGCTTGCCCGGATGTCGGACACCACTGCCCGGTTCCAGGTGATGAGGCGGGAGTTGAGACCCAGGTCAACCAGCGCGCGGATTGTTGATTGTTCCGCTTTCCCCATGGCCGGGATGCCGCACTCGATCTCCTGAACCCCGGCTGCGTCCAGCAGGCGCGCAATGCTGATTTTTTCAGCCTTGGTGAACACGACGCCGGCAGTCTGCTCACCGTCCCGCAATGTTGTGTCGTCAATGAGTATGTCTCCCCTCGTTTCCTGTACCATGGCCACCTCCTCCACAAACACGGCGCCCCGGAGATGAGAGCCTCCGGGGCGCCGTTGCCGCGTTGCCGTCATTGTTCAGATGCCTGTGCGCGTCTTTTCAGCATATCCCGTGCCAAAGAACCGGCGACATCCGCGGGCGCCGGGGGTGGGGACCATTGAATCTGTTGCCTTTATCCCTGTCATCCGGTACTCTACACACATTTGTAGTATCCTGCCCTGTACCGGAGTATCTCAGGAAGGCCCGCGCCATGCCCGGAAACGAGAAAGTGCGTACACCCGTATCTGTGACCGCAAGGGGGCGGTTTTCGCGCCTGGAGTCCGCCATCGGCTACCGTTTCGGGGAACGCAGGCTCCTTAGGGAGGCGTGTACCCATCGTTCCTATGCCTTCCCGTCACGGAGACAGGGGCTGCGCGACAACGGACGGCTGGAATTTCTCGGTAACGCGGTGCTTGGCTTCGTTGTCAGCGGCAGGCTGCTGGCGCTTTTCCCGGAATGCGGCGAGGGGAGCCTTTCCAGAATGAAGGCGTCCCTGGTCGGCACACCGACGCTCGCGGGTATTGCCCGGAGCCTCCGGCTGGGCGAATTCCTCCGCCTCGGACGGGCCGAGGAGAATACCGGAGGGCGGAGCAAACCGTCGGTGCTGGCGAAAGCCTTCCAGGCGCTCGTGGCGGCCGTGTACCTGGACGGCGGGATTTTTTGCGCGGAGAGGATGGTGCTCCGGCTTTTCGGGCCTCTGCTGGAGAGGGACGTCCCGGCAGCCGACGTACGGGACTACAAGACGATGCTCCAGGAACTCTCCCACTCCCTTCGCTGCATCCCCCCCTGTTATTTCGTGCGCGCCGTCACCGGTCCTGATCACGACCTCTGTTTCACGGTAACGGTCAGGGTGGGCGACGACTATTTCGCTACGGGAACCGGCAAGACCAGGAGAGAGGCGGAACAGAACGCCGCCCGGGAGGCGATCCTCCTCCTGAAGGAGGATCGGTCCGCGCCATCCGCGGGAGGGAGCGACCGCTGAATACGGCGGACGTCTCCGGCCCCCTCCGCAACCTTCCCGGCGCATGGGGATGTGCGGTCCTCGCATAGGGTAACTGCCTGATACTACGGGAGTAGTGATTGATGGATATCCGGATAGGTACGGGTCTGATAAACAATACCGCGCTCCTTCTCTCCATATGCCTGGTGTACGATGCCCTGGCAAGGAACAAGGATGAGGACCGAAGCGCCAGAAAGGTGCTGACCGGTATTTTGCTGGGGGGAATCGGCATTGCCGTCATGGTTTCCCACGTGCCATGGTATGGGGGTGTCATCTTCGATACCCGATCCATACTCATGAGCATCTCCGGCCTGTTTTTCGGTGCCGTGCCGACGATTGTCGCCATGGGGATGACAGGCGCCTACCGGCTGTACCTGGGCGGCAGCGGCGCCGTGATGGGGGTGAGCGTTATCCTCGCTTCCGGACTCATCGGCATCCTCTGGAGGAAGAAGCGCCGGAACCCTGCCGATATTTCCCTCTCCGAACTGTATCTGTTCGGTATCGTGGTTCACCTGGTGATGCTCTTCTTGATGGTTCTCCTCCCCGGTCCCATGGTCGTGGATACGCTGGTGCAAATCGGGCTCCCGGTGATGGTAATCTATCCGGCCGGAACGGCTCTTCTCGGCACGCTGATGTCGTCCCGCCACCGGCATAGGAGAGCCGAGGAATCCCTCCGTGAAAGCGAGGAAAGATTTGCCTACGCAATGGACGCGACCCGGGACGGACTGTGGGATTGGGATATCACCTCCAACACAGGATACTACAGCCCCGGCTACTTCCGCATGCTGGGGTACCAGCCGGGTGAGTTTTCCTCGACCAGCCGCACCTGGGCCGACCTTCTCCACCCCGCGGACCGCGAGCGCGCCCTGGAGGCAAACAATGACTGCATCGAGAACAGAACCGACAGCTTCGACGTGGAATTCCGCATGAAGTCGAAGTCGGGAGATTGGGTGTGGATTCTGGGCAGGGGAAAGGCGGTTGCACGGGACGCGAACGGCAGAGCAACCCGCATGATCGGAACGCATGTGGACATTACGGAACGAAAGATTGCCGAGGAGAAAATACGGGAAAGCGAGTTCCGGTACCGGACCCTGTTCGAACTGGAGTCCGACGCCATTTTCCTCATCGATAATGAACGGGGCGATATCATGGAAGTCAACGAAACCGCCTCGATTTTGTACGGATATTCCAGGGAGGAACTGATCCGGCTGAAAAATGTGGACCTGTCCGCCGAGCCGGATCAGACCCGTCAGGCAACGGAGACCGGGGTGACCGCAATTCCGGTGCGGTGGCACAGAAAGAAGGACGGAACGGTGTTCCCCGTTGAAATCAAGGCCAGGCACATCTCCTGGCAGGGCAGGCCGGTCCATATCGCTTCCATCAGGGACATTTCCGACAGAATCCGGGGCGAAGAGGAGCGAAAGGCCCTTGAGAGCCAGCTTTTCCAGTCACAGAAGATGGAGGCGGTCGGACTCCTTGCGGGAGGGGTAGCCCACGATTTCAATAACATCCTTACGGTTATCTTCGGATATTCGGAAATACTGCTCAAAAATATCGCGCCGGGCGACCCGCTGCGCCCCTCCGTGGAAAACATCGTGGGCTCGGCTACGCGCGCTGCCGACCTGACGCGAGGCCTGCTTGCCTTCAGCAGGAAGCAGGTCCTGGATTCTCGGCCCGTCAGTGTCGAGGAGGTGGTGGGGGACATGGAGAAGATCCTCGCCAGGGTCATTCCCGAGGATATCGAGTTCGAGACGGTATTCCCCGACGAGGTTTTGACCGTTCTTGCCGACAGGGGCCAGATGGGACAGGTGCTTGTCAATCTGGTAACCAATGCGGTCGACTCCATGCCCGACGGCGGCTCGCTGACCATACGCGTCGAACCGTTTACCCTGGATGCCCGGTTTCTCGAAATGCACGGTTTCGGAACGCCGGGAGACTATGCCCGTATTTCCGTGACGGACACCGGTTGCGGCATGAGTGAAGAAATACGGGAGAAGATATTCCAGCCGTTCTTTACCACCAAGGAGACAGGGAAGGGGACCGGTCTCGGCCTTTCCATCGTGTACGGAATCGTCAAGCAGCACAACGGTTTCATCGATGTGGAGAGCCGCGAGGGAGCCGGTTCCGTTTTCTCCGTGTATCTTCCGCTCGTGGACCTTCCCGTTTCCGATCCAGCGGCTCACGAGCCCAGGGAAAACGGAATAACGGCGCGCGGCCGTGAAACTATCCTCCTGGCCGAGGATGACGATATCGTACGCGAGATGGACGAGATAACCTTGTCGGATGCCGGATACCGGGTTATTTCCGCCAGGGACGGCGAGGACGCGGTTATGAAGTTCCGTCAAGACAGGGGCTGCATCGATCTCCTTGTCCTTGACGTGGTCATGCCCAAAAAGGATGGTAAAACGGCCTACGAAGAAATGAAACTCCTTCGTCCTGATGTGAAAGTCCTGTTCATGAGCGGCTACACGAGGGATATCATCGACCGGAAGGGTATCCCCCAGGACGATGTGTTTTTTATCCTGAAACCGTTCAGGCCGTTGGATCTCTTGAAGAAAACCCGGGAAATTCTTGACCGATAAACCACGCGACAAGGAGTGCGCAATGTCGAACATCGACGAACGTGACGTGACAAACGAAGACGAGAGCTTTGCCGACCTGCTGGAGCAGAGCCTTTCCGATTGCAGCGGGCACCTGGAGCCGGGCCAGAAGGTGACGGCACGGGTGCTGAAGGTGGGCGCCGAGTGCATTTTCATCGATACCGGCCACAAGGGAGAGGGGGTTGTCGACCTGAAGGAATTTACCGATCCCGACGGCGCGATTTCGGTGCAGGAAGGGGACACCATCTCAGCCTATTTCCTCTCGTCAAGCCGCGGAGAGATGCGTTTCACCACCAGGGTCGGCGGCGGCGCCTCGGGAACCGCCCAACTTGAAGAGGCCTGGCAGTCGGGTGTCCCGGTGGAAGGGGTGGTGGAGAAGGAGATCAAGGGAGGGTACGAGGTGCGGCTGGCCGGTTCTGCCCGCGCCTTCTGCCCCTTCTCCCAGATGTCGCTCCGTCGGGTGGAAAGCCCCGAGTCCTTCCGCGGGAACCATTTTTCATTCCGTATCACCGATTACGGCGAAAGAGGGCGGAACATCGTCGTGTCCCGCCGCATTCTGCTGGAGGAAGAGCACAAAAGGCTCAGGGACGAGGCGCTGGCCGCACTCGGTGAGGGGATGACGGTTTCGGGCACCGTTACCTCGCTGCGGGATTACGGCGCCTTCGTGGATATCGGAGGCGTGGAAGGACTCCTTCCCGTTTCGGAAGTCGGGTGGGGCCGGGTGAAGGACGTCCGGGATGTGCTGAACGTCGGCCAGCAGGTCCGGGTCATGGTCAAGTCCGTTGACCGGGAGAAGGAGAGGGTTTCCCTGAGCCTCAAGGATACCCTGGCGGATCCCTGGGAAACGGTGGGTGAGACGTATCCGGAAGGGTCGTTCCATACCGGCACGGTGGCGCGGCTTGCTCCCTTCGGCGCATTCGTGACCCTGAGGGACGGCGTGGACGGGCTCGTACACATCTCCAGACTCGGGGCAGGGAAACGCATCAACCATCCCCGGGAGGTTCTTGCGGAAGGCGAGACCGTCGAGGTCAAGGTGGAAAGCGTCGACAGGGAAAACCGCCGCCTTTCCCTAACGCTTGCCGGAGCTGCCCGAGCCGCGGAAGAAGAGGAGGCAGCCCTCGACGAGTTCCGGCGGCGCTCGGACGAGGCCCCGAAGAGGATGGGGACGCTGGGGGATATGCTGCAGGCAAAGCTGAAGAAAAAGTAAACGCGGGGGGTCCCTGTTCAGCCTAGGGACAGATACCTGGAGCTGACGTCCCCTCCCGTGACGGGAGGGGATTCCGGGCTGGGTGATGGTGCGGCGGAGACACTTCTGATAAATCCCCCCGCCCTTCGCCCCCTCCCGCAAGGGGGGGTGGAGGGGAAACCATTTTTAGCGACTGTATCAGATCGGTGAACAGAATGGGCTTTAACATACTGGTAACCA
>JAAZOO010000220.1 GCA_012797715.1 Geobacteraceae bacterium
TATGTATTTCTTAACGAGCAATGACAGAGAGACTGGTCACCATTCCCAACATTTTGAGCGGACTGAGGCTGTCTTCCGTCCCCGTCCTTCTCGTGCTGGCCCGGCAGGGATATGGCAATGCCTTTCTCCTCTTGCTCATCTTTGCGCTTCTGACGGACGTCGCCGACGGCTACCTCGCCCGCAGGCTCCGGCAGGAATCGGAATTCGGGGCCAGGCTGGACAGTTGGGGAGACTTTTCCATCTACCTTTCCACCCCCCTGTGCGCATGGTGGCTCTGGCCGGAGATTGTGGTGCGGGAAGCGCC
The DNA here is from genome assembly GCA_012797715.1 of Geobacteraceae bacterium. Lineage (GTDB taxonomy): Bacteria > Desulfobacterota > Desulfuromonadia > Geobacterales > Geobacteraceae > RPRC01. Next base: position 305 of record JAAZOO010000220.1, read on the forward strand.
TTTCGTGATAGCGATCCTGGCTGCGTTTTTCCTGCCGATTCTCATCGGGTTCGTCAAGTATCGCCGCCTGACCAGTTACCACACCTGGGGCGCCAAGCTGTCCGCGGTTCTCATGAGCGTCGGCACGGTGCTCCTTTTCGCCGGCGGCCCTCCCGGGCCCTTTCGTTTTTCCACTCTTGTCCTCGTGCTTACGCAGATAGAGGAAATTGCCATCACCATCGTCAGTCCCGAGTGGCGCTCCAATGTTCCGACCATCCGCCACGCCCTGCGCCGCACCCGCGAGGAGCGCGCCGGGGGGCGCTCGGGCGGCGAGGGAGATGGGTAACGGGCGCCACGCCTCGACCGGGACCCCATCATCGCATGCTCCCGAGTCCCACTCGACCCAAATCGTTGCAGGAAAACAGGAATCCCTACCATGACAAAAGAAACCGATGACCGGAAAAGAACGCACCTGCGTTTGGTGGTGAATAACCCGGAAAAGAGAAATCCGCGGGAGGACGATTATATCGGCCTGGATGACCTCGTGGCCCGCAGGGACGAGCTCCGCCCCCTGTTCTACCGGGACATGGATCGTGTGCATGGAAAGGCGTACGGTGTGGTGGAGCGGTTTCTTGCGGCTAAGGGGTGGCCGTACGGCCTCGACCCCCACTACGGGAAGCCGGTGGTGCTTCCCGCCGCCCTGGTGTGTCCCGAGGTGCTGGCCCATGAGATGGACCCCAGGGACGAGGCTCTCCTTTTTGTTGCCGAGGACATGACGGGGAGGGGGTTATGCCTGTCCCTGGAAATGATTCTCCCTTTCTACAGCGATGACGAGGCCGTAATGGAGAACGCGCTCCTCTATTCGCCGCTTTTCCAGTACGGAACCATGTTTCTCGAGGAAAACCGGCAGGACGGCCTGCTGGATCTCATCTACCGGATCGCATTTCCCCTCTATCCCCCTGCGTTGTCGTCGAGGATCCTCGAACGGCTTTTCGCCGTTGCCGCCCAGGAAATCGCCGATGCGCTCCAGAGTTTCTCAGGCTACCCGGAGGACTAGGCGGGATCGCCTGCCGGCACTCCCTGCCCCACCGCCTGCGGCCTCGGCGCCTGGGCTCCCTCCAGAAACTGCCGGAAATCCTCTTCCCCCGATTGGAATGTGAGAATTTTGACCCCGATTCCCGCCTTCCTGACCAGGTGAATCATCTGGGGAGGGACCTTCTTGGACCATCGGATCATCCCCGTGAGCAGAACCCGTTTCTCATCCGGCAGGATCAGCTCTATGGCAATCCGGGTGCCTGGCGGATAGAGGTTGGTGGTCTTGATGAACATCCCATGGGCCGTTACGTCTTCGGTAAACGCCAGCCGTACCGGAGAGTCGACCCCGAACCGCAGGGAAAGCCTGCGCCGAAGGCGGTTCACGCTCCTTTTGTTCCCCATATTCCCTCCCCCTCCCTGAACGCCCCGTGTGACGTTCTGTCCATGTTGCGCCGTAAGCCCGGGAATTGACCTGCGGGGCTTCTTTGATACACTAATCGGAAATTTGCCCGAAGTTGCGGCAGACTAGCACGAATCCCCAAAAAAATGAAGATACTTTAAAAAAGACCCCCCCCATCAAGACCGGGTTCCCATTCAATACGGCGCTGGCGTTTCCCTTGCCTTACCCTCACCCGGCCTTCGGCCGCCCTCTCCCCGGGGTGGGAGAGGGGCATGGATCGGGGGGCGTGTCATCAAGGTGAAAACTGGATTGCCGGCAAAGACCCTGTGGGATGAGGGGAAGAACCTCTTGATTTTGCCGGTACCCATCGGGCGCTTTTCGCGAGGAGGGACAGAGATGGACGACGATATGGTCAGGCCCGGCCGCTACCGGCACTACAAGGGGAAGTATTATGATGTCATCGGCGTCGCCCGGCACAGCGAGACCGGCGAGGAGCTGGTCGTCTACCGCTGCCTTTACGGCGATTACTCCCTGTGGGTCAGGCCGCTTCCCATGTTCAGGGAGACTGTTGTTGTGGAAGGGCGCGAGATCCTGCGCTTCTCCCCGTGCGACGAGAATACGGAAACACTCCATTCATAAATTTCCTTGCATTTCCGTCCCTGTCTGTTACTTCTTTTTAAGCAGGAATAAACAGGGAAAGCGGATGGAGCAGAAATTATCTCAATGAAATATTTAATTAAGCTAAAACTCATCTTTGATGTTGACACATGACGGTAACGGGGTATTTTCTAAGTATAAACAAGGGAAAAACAGGCTGGAAATGGAGTCAAAAAAATAGCTCAGAGATAATTTGTTGTTTGCGGCGGTTATGCGAAGAAGGGGAGGGTATGGAAAATTGTGGCGGCAGGCTTCCGGCATTGAAAAAATCTATGCGGGACGAGAAGGGACAGACGCTCGTGGAGTACGGGTTGGTGTTGCTACTGATTGCGGTTGTTTTAATAGTGGCTATTGGGGTTGTTGCCCAGAAAACTAATAATATGTACTCAACCATTGGAAGTTCGGTGCCTCAGTCACCCTGACCCGGTTCCGGAAAAGGCTTGCTCTGAAGAATGGCGCGTTAAGTGAAGTGCACTTTGCTTTGAAAGGGCAAGAATAACAAAGTGTTTTCCTGTGCCAAAATTTTATGCAAGGGAGGTGGTGTTTGAGGATAGTTCGTGAAAGCATGTTCCCACTAGGGAATGAAGCCGTGAGAGATGCGGTATTTTCAAGCGAAAGGAGAGAATGAAATGAAAGACTTCATGACGGAACAGTATGTCAGATTCACGAGCATGGTCGCCAGCCTGCTCAAGAAGGAAGAAGGCCAGACACTTGTTGAATACGCGTTGCTCCTAGCTCTTATTGCGATTGTTTTAATAACGATACTGTCCTATGTGACGCAGCAGACGTGCAAGGTATACAGTACTATCGGCAATGCTTTGAGCACTTAAATATCGGTTTGTAAGTTTATCTTTTGTGGTGAGCATCTGTTCTGGGATGTCCGTTCAGGTACATGGGGTGAGGGATGTCTCCCCAGATGCTCTTTTTCCCTGTTTTGTAGTTGGCAGATTCATAAAGAGAGTCTTGATTTCAATTTTTCGTGACTTGTGTGTTGCATTTCGGATAGAGAGAATACTGTGGAATGAGTATTCAACGCCGGTGAAGAAAATATGGGCAGATGTGAGCCGGCTTGCGATATAGTGATTGAGGGTGAAGGCCATGAGAAAGAGACGGAAGCAGGGTGAGATGGGGTCGGGAAGCGTGAACAACAGAGGCCAGGCGCTGGTGGAATTGGCCATTCTGCTGCCCTTGCTGCTCATGCTGGTTCTGGGGATATTTGAGTTCGGACGGGCCATGTATATCAAGAACACGCTGACCCATGCGGCTCGGGCCGGGGCGCGGGCGGCAGTCGTCTCTCCCAATCTAACAACTGGATCTGTTCCCGCAAATTCGAATTGTTCATACCCTGATTTTGATTCCAGTGATTCGTCAACCTACAACTCAACTTCATATGCTGCTGCATGTAACAGTGTCTATCAAGGCATCCCCCGGGACGGGAAGACTGTTATTTCGGTGACCGTACCTCAGACACCGCCAAAACCAGGGGATATGGTTACTGTAAAAGTTACTTTTGACGGCTTTAATACGGTTGTCTCTAAATTTTTGCCTATAGAAAGTAAAATTACCCTGACAGGCGAAACAGCAATGCGATACGAATAAAATATAACAATCAACTGTTGCAAGACACTTGATTTTCTGAAACATGGAGGGCTTATATGACACGGCAGAAGACAGTCTTGATCGTCACGGCGCTGGCGATAGTTTTGCGGTGATCGCCGCGGGGCTGGTGTACAACTACCTGCGGAAAGAGGATACGGCGAAGGCCGCCAAGGTGCAGAACATCGTTGTCGCGGCTGCGGAGATCCCCATCGGCGCCAAGATTGCCGATCCCATGGTGAAGA
>JAAZOO010000221.1 GCA_012797715.1 Geobacteraceae bacterium
CCACGCGATCCGCATCCGGCGCCCCCACGTAGTCGACCAGGTTGTACCGGCGGCCCGTGATCCCGGCGAACTTATCCATCTCCTCCTGGACAATCTGCGGCGTTGCCAGGTAGTATTTGTTGACGGTCTCGCGCCCCTGGAAATAGACGTCCGGGTTCTGGGACGACCCCCGCAGTACCGGACGATCCGGAGAAAGCGCCCTGGATCGGTGCGCGACGATCAAATCGTCGTCGAGCATGGCACGCATGTCGTCGAAGGTTAGTTCTTCCACCTTCTGAATCTCGTGGGAGGTGCGGAAGCCGTCAAAGAAATGGAGAAACGGTACGCGGGAGCGGAGAGTCGCAGCCTGGGAGATAAGCGCGAAGTCCATGACCTCCTGCACGTTATTGGAGCAGAGCATCGCCCAGCCGGTGGACCGGCAGGCCATGACGTCCGAGTGGTCGCCGAAAATGGAGAGCGCCTGGGCGGCAATGGCGCGCGCCGACACGTGGAAGACGGTGGAGGTAAGCTCCCCCGCAATCTTGAACATGTTCGGGATCATGAGGAGCAGCCCCTGACTCGCGGTGAATGTTGTTGTCAGGGCTCCCGCCTGCAGAGCGCCGTGAACGGCTCCGGCCGCGCCCCCTTCGGATTGCATTTCCGTTACCAGCGGTACGGTGCCCCAGATGTTTTTTTCTCCTCTGGCACTCTTGTCATCGGAGATTTCACCCATTACCGATGAGGGGGTAATGGGATAGATCGCGATTACTTCGTTGGTGGCATGGGCTACATGGGCTGCAGCGGTGTTACCATCGATCGTAACCATTTTGCGCTTCATGCAAGAACTCCTCCTTGAGTCGCTGTTATGACCGCCTTGCGGTCATTTTCGGTTTCTACGGCCGAATCGGCCGTTAGAACCGGAATCCGGGGTCTACTACAGCTCGTTGCGCCCCTCCAGTGCCCTCTGCACCGTGGCTACGTCCACATACTCCAGGTCGCCGCCGATGGGCATGCCATGGGCAAGCCGGGTTACTTTTATTCCGAGAGGTTTGATGAGGCCGCTCAGGTACAGGGCCGTCGCCTCCCCCTCCACGGTGAAATTGGTGGCAAGAACGATCTCCCGGACCGGGGAACCCTGGAGACGCCGTACCAATTCCGCAATCTTGAGATCCGACGGCATAATGCCGTTCAATGGCGAAAGGGCGCCGTGCAGGACATGATATCTGCCGCGAAAGGCACCGCTTCGCTCAATGGCCAGGAGGTCCTGAGGCTCCTCCACGACACAAATGACGTCACCGTCTCTTTCGCTGCTACAGATGCAGCAGGGATCATCCTCGGTAATGCCGAAACAGAGTGAGCAGAATCCTACCCTTTCAGAAACGTCCCGCAGGCTGTCAGCGAGATCCCTTCCCATCCTGGGTGATCTCAGAATATGGAAAGCAAGCCTGAGCGCCGTTCTTTCTCCAATGCCGGGAAGCTTTTTCAATTCCCCGACGAGCCGTGTCAGGGATGGGGAAAAATGTATCATATTTGAAATGAGAATATAACCTCTTTTTTTAAGAAAAATAAAAGGTGTCCGTCATTTTTTAAATTCACTAAAACGCCCCTGTTTTTGTGATGAATTTTGAAATATAACAGTTTTCTATAAGTAGTTAAAGCATTAAATTCGAAGCGGCCGGACCGGTCGGCCCTCCCACCAAAAAACGAAACAGGGGTGATCCGAAAGAACCGAAGGATGTCGCCTGCTGCCGAAACCAGGATCGACGATTTTTCCGGCACGTGCATACAAAAACGGTCCGCGATGTCTTCACCCCTCGCGGACCGTTTTTGTATGCACACGGAAAGGAATGCCTTTCCCGACAGACCCCATCGATACTTTTCAGAAAAGCCCCGGGATGCTGAGGCCTCCCGTTATCTTGCCCATCTCGGCGGCCACGTCCTCCTGAACCTTCCTGAGGGCCTCGTTAACAGCCGCCATGACCATATCCTGGAGCAGTTCCACATCTTCAGGGTCAACAGCATCCTTGCGGATTGTCAGGGACAGAACCTGGTTCTTTCCATTCACCACAGCCGTTACGGCTCCGCCTCCGGCGGTTGCTTCCGCGGTCCGGTGCGCGGCTTCCTCTTGAAGGCGCGCCATCTTCTGTTGCATCATCTGGGCCTGTTTCATTATCTGCGCTAAACCCTTTGACATCAGTCCTTAACCTCCTTGGTATCCGTTTTCTGCCGTATCTCTTCAATCTCATCAATCTCGCCGCCGAAGATATTCAGAGCGGCGGATACTACCTCATTTTTTCGTGCGGCTTCCTCCAAGGCACGGTGCCGGCTTGCCGTCTCACGGTTTTTTTTTTCGCGTACGCTTGCCGGGAGATCGCGCGCCTCTCCTGACACAGGGGTCACCCGGACCACGGGAGAAGATTTCCAGTATCTGCCGGCCATTTCCGCAAGAGAGGTCAACGATTCCTCGTCCTCAAGACATGCGAGATGGAATGAACCGGCAGGAAACCCTATTTCCACGCATTCAGCCGTGAAACGGAGCGGTCGGCCATGCTCAAGAATCGCGCCGAGTCTCTTTCTTTCCCCAGCAACGAAAGAGACGAATCCGGCCCACCCCTCCCGGGCCTGACCCGAACCGCCGGAAGCGGGAGGAGAAACGCGGGCTGGAGTGCGAGGCTCTTCAAGCGCAACCGGCGCATCGACCCGCGCAGTGCGCGCCGGCTTTCCGTGAACGGCACTCCCTGCTCCGCGCTCAAGGGCCTTCAGGCGCTCTAAGATGTCCCCTACCGGGACAACGGGAACAAGGGTGCACATCTTCAGGAGGGCAAGTTCCAGAATCAGCCTGGTGAAACCTGATACAGCCATCTCGGCTTCAGCTTTCAGCAAAATCGAGAGGTGCCTCCGTACATCTTCCAGAGTCACGGCATCCGCCTGGTGCCTGATCTCTTCCAGCTCCCCTTCGGCGACATCAAGGAGTTCGGAAGGGGCTTGGGTTACCTTGATTACGGTCAGGTTCCGGAAATGTTCAATGAGCTCCTGGCAGAACTGCCGCATACTGTAGCCGCAGGAATCAACCCTCGCCACAATGTCGAGCGCAGCGCGACAGTCCCGGGAAAAGACGGTGCGGGAGGTTTCCGTCAGAAGCCGCCTGTCTACGACACCCAGGATGCCGAGAACCTCATCATCTCCGACCTCATCGCCGCAAAACGCCAGCACCTGATCGAGAGTGGAAAGGGAATCGCGCAGACTGCCGTCACCCTTGCGGGCAATGGCCGTCAGGGAGGCATCGCTTACAGTGACATTCTCCTGACGAACGATAGTACGCAAATGGTCGACTATCTTCGGGAGAGGAATGCGCTTGAAGTCAAAACGCTGGCAACGGGAAAGGATGGTAATGGGAACCTTGTGGGGCTCAGTCGTGGCGAAAATGAACTTCACATGGGGAGGCGGCTCCTCCAGGGTCTTGAGAAGAGCGTTGAAGGCGCTTGTGGAAAGCATGTGCACTTCATCGATGATGAAGATCTTGAAACGGCACCGGGAGGGAAGATACTTGATGTTCTCTCGCAGTTCCCGGATATCCTCGACGCCGGTATTGGACGCCCCGTCGATTTCAAAGACGTCGGCGGAGTTGCCGGTGGTTATTTCGTCGCAGGCCGGACAGTTATTGCAGGGTTCCGCCACCGGGCCCCGCTCGCACTGGAGCGCCTTGGCAAGAATCCTCGCCGCGCTCGTCTTACCGACGCCCCGGGCGCCGGTAAACAGAAAAGCATGGGCGACCCTGCCGGATAGGATGGCATTCTGCAAGGTCCGGCACACATGTTCCTGACCAATGAGGTCACCGAACGTCTGCGGCCGCCATTTTCTCGCTAAGACAAGGTACGACAAAGGTTGCTGCGCCTCATTACTCAGGTTGTCTTCGGCTGTTGATGCTGAAGGAAGCGGGACGGGAAGGCGATACCGATCCTTTACGGCCATGACTGATAGCTGGGCTGCCCCGCGGCACACGGCGGGGGTTACTGCCGCTGCTTCCTTCCGGACCTGACGGGGTTCATAACCTTCCGTTGCGCGGGACCCAGCTATCAGTCATGGCCGTAAAACACGAAACAGGCACTACCCGTTTCAAGGCGCCGATACTCGGTCACCCGTGTCCCGGGTACTGCCTGCCTATCTGAAAAGCAGTGATTTGTGGCGTAAATATGGCGGAGAGAGAGGGATTTGAACCCTCGGTGCGCTATTAACGCACACACGATTTCCAGTCGTGCTCCTTCAGCCGCTCGGACATCTCTCCGTGAACGGGAAATATATATGAACCATCGACGGCTTGTAAAGTTTTTTTTTCTTCTGCAGCACGGCAGTTCCAGCCCCATCCGCGGGCGGGGTCTCCGTCTTTTCATTGCCTAATATCGGCAAAAGAATTATCCTGTACACAGTCTGCACTATTTCCCGGGTGGAGCGGCTGACCTCAACCCGCTCCCGGAAAGAAGGTACTTCCATGAAAAAATGCATTTCCTCATTGATGGTTGCCACCCTTGCCGCACTTTTTACAGCATCGGCATGGGCGGAGGAACCCGCGGCGCCGCCCGCTTCAAAGGCCGCTCCTCCCGTATCCGCGCCAACCGCCGAAACGCAATCAACGGTATCGGCACCGGCGGCGCCGCTCCCCCTCTCCCCTTCAAAAGTGGAGCAAGCGGTCAAAATTGGATACGTGGATATGGCTAAAATAGCCAGCGACTCGGCTCCAGGCAAAGCCGTGCAGAAAGAAATCAAGGCCAGGACGGACAAATATCAGTCCCAGATCAAGACGAAAGAGAAACAGCTAGAAAAACTGAAAAAGACCATCGAAGCACAGGCGGCAACCCTTTCACCGCAACAACGGGAAGCAAAGGCAAAGGAATTCCAGAAAAATATAGATGAGTACCGGAAACTGGTCATCAAGGCAGACAAGGACGTAAGCACCTTGCAGGAGAAGCTTCTTGGCGAACTCTACACATCTGTTGAAAAAGCAGCAGGCGACTACGGGAAAACCAACGGCTTCGCGGCGGTGGTCATGAAGAAAGAACTTCTCTATTCCGCTGAAACCGCTGAAGTCAAAGACCTCACGGCCGAAATCATCAAGCTCGTTGAAAGCCGTCAGTCAAAAAAATAGGCCAAGCCTGAACAACCTCATGGCTGGCTTCCTGACGGCCGCCTCCCTCCACAGACCTCACAGCTGTCCCGGGAACTCTTTCGCCCCGCCACCATTGACAAGAAGACAGAACAAACTACCCTTGTCATCAGGGGGCGGGGTGAAATTGCACGGTATCTTTCCATTGCCGGACCGGACCATGCTTCCCCGGCGGCCTCATCTTTCGGATTGCATTCCGGCACAACCCCATCAGCAGAGAGAATTCCTTCCAGTTCACGGTCCGGCATTCAGTACACAAGGAGTCAGGCATGACACTCATGGATTTTTTCCGCCGGATCGACTCCTGGACACCGGAGGAAGTGAAGAAATTCATCGAGACGCGGAGACCGGAGGAGTACACCCTCCTTGATGTGAGGCAGCCGGCCGAGTACGGGTTCGGGCACCTGCCGGGTGCGAAACTGATACCCGTTGACGAACTTCCCTGCCGCCTTGCCGAAATTGATGCCCGGAAACCGACGATTGTCTACTGCGCTGCCGGAGTACGGAGCCGGGCCGCGGTTTCCATCCTGAAACGGGCCGGATTTTCGGAGGCAATCAGTATGGAGGGGGGGATCCGTGCCTGGAGCGGAAGCTGCGCAGAAGGCTATCCCGAGGCTGGAATGGCGTGGTTTTCCGATTCCCTGACCGAGGAAGAGGTCATCGCCCTGTCCTGGCTCCTGGAAGACGGGACACGCCACTTTTTCCAGGAAGTGGCGCACAGGAGAGACGGCGAGGAGACATCGCATCTCTTCCTGCACCTCGCCGCAGCGGAAAAGGACCACGGCAAGGCGCTCCTCAAGCTCTTCCGGGAAGTAACGGGAAGAGAGCCGGGGCCGGACTTCCCCTGCGGAGTGCTGCGGACCCCTCCGGACGAAAAGCTCATGGAAGGGGGAATGCGTCTCACCGAGGCCCTATCCTGGTCTCACGGAAAAGGGACACGGGAAATCCTGGAATTGGCCATGGCACTGGAGATAACCGCATACGATCGTTTCATCTTTTTGCGGGAAAGGTTTTTCAATGAAAATGTGCGCACAATCTTCAATCTCCTGGCAGCCGAAGAAAAGGCGCACCTTGCAAGCCTGACCGGAATGTTCGAAAAACATCTGGGACGACTTCCGGGTTAGGCACGGATGATTGCCCCGCGTCCCTCCCGTTACCGTGAACGGAGAACCGCCTGAAGCACCGTGGCCAACTCGTGCACCGTGAACGGTTTTGCCACAAAACCGGAGAACCCGAAATCCCGGTACGACGTGAGGATCGGATCGGTATTGTAGCCGCTCGAGACAATCCCCAGGGCCTCCGGATCATACTCCAGCAGATGGCTCATCGCTTCCTTCCCCCCCATTCGCCCCGGAATGGTCAGGTCCATAATCACGACGGCAAAAGCGTTCCCCTGCTCCTTGGCCTTACGATACAGGTTCAGCATCTCTACCCCGTCGCAGCAGACCTCCACCGAGTACCCAAGGGCGGAGACCAGTTCGGCAGCCACTTCACGGACGACCTCCTCATCATCCATCACAAGGACCCTCCCGCTGCCGGGAACGATGGTGGGCTCGCGGCTCTCTTGCGGCGGATGGGAAGACTCGGATGCAGGGAGATAGAGATGGAAGGTGGTTCCTTCCCCCAGTGTAGACTCCACCTCGATGTGTCCGCCGTGATTTCTGATAATGGAGTAGACGGTGGCAAGACCGAGGCCGCTCCCCTTCGGTTTTGTAGTGAAATAGGGGTCGAAGATTTTCTGCAGATTCTCTTCCGGAATGCCGGTTCCCCGGTCCTCCAGGGAAATCCGGACCCACCGCCCTCCCGTCTCGGCCCTCCCGGGGCACGAAACCGCATTCTCCGCCAAAACGCGGATATCACCCCCCTCGGGCATCGCCTGCACCGCATTGATGATCAGGTTGTGAATCACCTGGCCGATCTGTCCCGCATCCACGTCGACGGGCAGGATATCGTCGGGTATGTCAAAGGCGCAGCGCACATTGGATCCGGTCAGGGCAAAGATCGCGGAATCCATGATAATCTGGCGGATGGAACAGGTTTTCCGGATTGGCGCCCCTCCCTTGGAAAACGTCAGCAACTGAAAAGTGAGATCCCGCGCACGTCCTGCCGCTTTCTCGGCTTCATCAAGCCTTCTCCATACCGTATCGTCCGGCTCCGAATACATCTTTGCCAGCGAAATATTCCCCAGGATGCCGGTGAGCAGGTTATTGAAATCATGCGCGATTCCTCCCGCAAGCACGCCGAGGGACTCCAGCTTCCTGCTTTTCAGCACCTCTTCCTCCAGCTTTTTCCTTTCCGTGATATCTTCCATCATGGGGAGAAAGTAGAGCGGCTTTCCGGATCCGTCCTTCATGAGGCAGACGGAGAGGCGGGCCCAGATAGTCCGCCCGTCCTTGCGCACGTATCTCTTGTCCATCTGGAAGGTGTCGATCTCGCCGGCGATGAGGCGGTTTTTCATCCCCAGATCACTATCCAGATCCTCGGGATGGGAAATATCCGACAACCGGAGAGCCAGGAGTTCCTGTTCCGAATACCCGGTGACCCGGCACCACTCGGCGTTTACCCGGAGGAATCGGTACTCAAGGGATACAATGGCGGCCCCGATGGGCGATTGGTCGAACGTGCGGCGGAAGCGATCCTCGCTCTCCCGGAGGGCATTTTCCATCCGCTTCCGTTCGGTAATATCCAGGATCGTTCCCACAATACCGCCAAACGTGCCGTCTTTTCTGGTGAAAACGGCCTTGGAGAAAATGACCTCCCGGATCGTCCCGTTCACGGCCTGCACCGAAGATTCGTACACCTGGACGCCCCCGGACCTCAACAAATGCGCATCCGACGCATGGTGGACATCGGCTACGCCCCTGGGACTGATGTCCAAGGACGTCTTTCCCACAATCTCGTGCTTCTTAATGCCCAGAATCTCCTCAAACGCCTTGTTGCACCCCAGGTATGAACCGGACGTGTTCTTGAAGAAAATGGGATGAGGGATTGAGTCGATGAGTTCCTGGAGGAAGTGCACCTGCTCCTGCAGGTCGTCCTCTGCCTGCTTGCGATCGGAAATGTCGTTAATGATCCCGATGGCATGCCACCGGTCCTGCAGGCGCATGGAAGACAGCGCAAGATCAATGGGGAACTCTTCTCCATCCTTTCGAAGAGCCACCAACTCCAGGTGCTTGCCCACCACCGCACCGGCTCCGGTTTCGCGGAAGAGGGGAAACGCGGCAGCAGACATCTCCCGGTAGCACCTCGGCGCCAGCAGCTCGTGGACGTCCCTGTCGAGCGCCTCGGCGGCCGACCAGCCGAAGATACCTTCTGCCGCATCGTTCCAGAAGGTAATCCTGCCGTCCTGATCGATCATGACGATACCGCTCATGGCGGATGCGGTCATATTCCTGAACTTTTCCTCGCTCAGGCGTAGCGCCTCCTCCGCGTTCTTCCTGGCGGTAATGTCCTCCAGCGTCTCCACAGCGCCGATGACTTCGTTGCTGGAATCGTGCACCAGCGCCGCCGTCACGAACAGCCACCTCCCCCCCTCCCCGAGGGCGGGAAAGAAATCGGTCACTTCATGGGCTTCTTCCAGGAGTAAGGAACGATGGTGCTTTCCCGGATACCATGTATCCAGCTCGTCAATAGTTCCGTCCACCAAAAGGTCCGCCAGGCAGGGACGTGCTGTGGAGTAGAAGGCCTTCCAGTGGCCGGTCGTGCCCACCATCTCCCGGGCGCTCAGACCGGTGCATTTTTCGAGCGCTTCATTCCAGTAGAGAACGCGATGATTCCGGTCGATGACGAATTGCGGGATGGGCGACCCGTACAGGATGGACCGCAACCGCTGTTCGCTCTCCACCAATACGGCCTCCGTCCCCCTTCGCATCCGAACCAGGAGAAAGGTCAACGCAGCAAAAAAAACCACCAGCACGACGGCCATCAGAATCTGGTTAAACCTCAACCGCTCGTAGGTGGAAAAGAATTCACTCTTCTTCACCCCCGTGTAAAGGGCGCCGATAACCTCGCCCGTGTCGTTTCTGATGGGGTCATAGGCCGTGAAATAGGGAATCCCCAGGATACGGGCTTCACCTCGATACGGTTTCCCCTTGATAAAGACCGCATCGTAAGGCGGACCTTCCAGCATCGTTCCAACCGCCCGACTGCCGTCAGCCTTCAGCACGTTCGTTGAGACGCGGACCCTTCCCATGAAAATAGTCGCGGTACCGCCGAAGATTTCCTCGGCCTTGTCCGGCAACTCGTAGTTGCCGTTGACCACATACTCTCCCGCGAGCAGCTTCCCGTTCACGACTCGAAAGGGGGTCCCCTTTGCCCGAAGAAGCTCCCAGAAGGTCCGAATGTGACTTTCCTGCATCAGGGAAGCCTGGCGGAGCGCTTCCATGCGCATCTGCCCGATGGAAAAGGCGGTGGCGCTGAGTACCGCGGCAGTGAGAAAGGCGACGGTCAGGTAGAGGTACCCGGATGGAATCTTCATCTATAAGTTCTCGCGCATTGTTTCATATCCCGGTCAACTCTATCACCGAATAGGGATACCGTCAAAGCGATATGAACGCCCGTTCCGGTTTTCATCGGTCGGGATCGAAACCGTCCTTCGCCCGGGCGGAAACGAAACCTGCCGGGAGAATACAGCCCCGTCCGGATCCGGACGGGGACGGCATCGAAAATCCCATTCCGCTCCTCGTGCCGCCCGACGGGAAGGACCGGCTGCGGCGGCCGACCCCTTGCAGGGAAGGAATAGAGGGATAGGGAACGAGGAAAGAGAACCACAAGGAGCTGGAAATAGATGTAAAGTATTTCGACCGGTATGTCGGGATGCTTGCCACAAGGCATGGGAAGAGGGAAACAGAGGGGCCGGAGTACCCACGGCCGGAACGACACCGTTCACGGTCGCGCCACCCGGCTGCAGGATCGGGGGAAAAGGATCGCGGTCATGCCCGCGGCCGGGATGCGGTTCTGCTCCATGGAATGGAAGGGGGGAAAAAGTGCGCGCGATGGAGACTCACTGATACTCGGTCTTTCTGAAGAATTCCGGCTTCAGCAGGAGATACTTCCCCTCCAGGGCCTCCACCTCGTTGTCTCTGGAAAATTTCCTGAGAAGGCGGGAAACCGTCTCCCTGGCCACGGAAGCGTGTTCCGCAATCTCCTTGTGGGTGAGTTTCATCGTAATGATGGTCCCTCGCCGGTCCTGAACGCCGTAGATTTCTCCCAGATGCCGGATGACCGTGCGGACTCTCTGCTCGGCGTCGCTCAGGCTCATCACCTTGAGCATCTTCCAGGAATCGCGCAATCGGGAACAGAGCATCATGATGATGTGGCGAACGACCATGGTGTCGGTGAGAAGTGACTGCTCAAAATCGTTTTTCGCCAGAAGCCCTATCTCCGTGTCTTCCATGGCAATGACCGAGGCGGGCCAGGTTTTGCCGTCAAGGAGCGCCATCTCGCCGAAATAGTCGCCCTGTTTGTGGAATGCCAGGATATGCTCCTTCCCCTTCTCACTCTGGTGGACGACCTTCACCTTGCCGGAAAAAACAAGATACATGAACTGACTGGTATTCTCCTCGCGCAGGATAATCTCGTTCTTGTGAAACCTTCTCTTCCTGACAACGTGTTGCACCTTCTCCAGATGCTCATCGGTGAGAGAGGAAAAGAACGGAATTTTCCGTAAAAGCGCCAAGCTGTCCACCCCTGGGCATTTATTACGCGATTCCATGGTGAAAAACCTTTCCCGTACTTTTTCCTGCGCAGCCTATGGTAAAATTGTACCTCAACGAGGTGAAAAATGAATCCATACCATGACTCTCTGATCAAGCTGGTCGGCCTGTCCAATTTCCTGGAACAGCAAACAGGGCTGAGTGAATGCCTGCAGGATCTGACAAAGCTGGCAGCCGGCATCCTGGAGGTACGGAACTGCTCCATCATGCTCTTCCATGACGAGCAGGAGCCGGGTGAATTCCGGCTTCATTTATTTGCAAAACACGGTCCACTCCCCTCGGCCGCCTCAGGCGAAGCGCTGAAGGTCACTGAAGGGATCGCGGGTCAGGTCGCCGCACGGGGAGAGCCTCTTCTGGTGAGGGATATTTCGCAATCGCCCTATTATGCGCTGGCGCGCCGTCCCCACGATCCCAGCAGAAGCTTCATATCGGTACCCATAACTATCGCAGGGAAGGTTATCGGCATCATAAATTTCAGCAATCCCCTTCCGGAACGCCGCCTTGACGCAGGGGACCTGAAGCATGCCGTCTTTGTCTCCCTCCTGGTGGGTAAGTCTATCCAGGTCTTCGAGATACAGAAGATACTCTCGTCCAAATTCCTTCAATTTTCCCTGTTTCAGGAGGCGGAAGCCGTTGTCGGCGGCGCCATCGCCCCCCTCAGCCGGGACCCGGAAAAGCTTGCGAAAATCGTTGCCAAAACCTTCTACCGGGAAATGACCGGCGCCGGTTTTGCCCCCGACCATATCGTCAAGGCCGCGACCGAGATCATTTCCCTCCTGAACCAGACCCTCTCCAAACACAAGAAACGACTGAAAACAAGAAACTCCGAGGGGGAAGAGCCACATTCTCCAACTCATCGGCAGAAATGAGAAATCTCGAAAGGATGAGGGACGGCCCTCCTCTCAATTGACAAATGTCCCGTCATGTGGCAGATGAATACCTTGCGGCGCCGTCTGACGTCGACCGTTCGAAACAACTCGCGAACAGGAGGTTTCACCATGAAAAGCATCAAAGGAACGAAAACCGAACAGAACCTTTTGAAATCCTTCGCCGGCGAGAGCCAGGCTCGCAACCGCTACACCTACTTTTCCTCCGTTGCCCGCAAGGAAGGGTTCGTGCAGATTGCCGACATTTTCGAGGAAACCGCTAACCAGGAAAAAGAGCACGCCAAGCGTTTCTTCAAGTTCCTCGAAGGGGGCGACCTGGAAATCACCGCCTGCTTCCCTGCCGGCACAATCGGCACGACTGCCGAGAACCTTCTGGCAGCGGCAACGGGGGAACACGAAGAGCATACCGTCCTCTACCCGGATTTCGCCGCCGTTGCGGAGAAGGAGGGTTTCACGGAAATAGCTGCGGTTTGGAGGGCAATCTCCGTTGCGGAAAAGCAGCATGAGAAACGGTACCGCGATCTGCTGTCCAATGTGGAAAGCGGACGGGTCTTCACCCGGAACGAGGACGTTGTATGGCGTTGCCGCAACTGCGGCTATCTGCACCAGGGCAAAAGCGCGCCGGAACTGTGCCCTGCCTGCGCCCATCCCCGGGACCATTTCGAGCTCTTGGGAGAGAACTGGTAGTCCGCCCGATACGGATACTCCTCCTCTTTATGGAAGCGGGGACTCGCCAAAAACCGCGGCGGGCGCCCCGCTTTTTTCTTGCAGAGTGAACCATACTCCGAAAAGCGCATCGTGGCGCGCGGAGATGCATCCCGCCCCTTTCCACGGTACACTGTCGGCGGAATGAACCTAAAACCGGCAGTTGGAGGTATCCGCAGAGAGCGACTCTGTCGTATTTCGTTGCTGCTCTTAGCGAAATGGAGCGGCCACAGCCGATACTGTCCGAACCAAAAAGGGTGAGTGTATCGGCTGTAGTGAAATGAG
>JAAZOO010000222.1 GCA_012797715.1 Geobacteraceae bacterium
ATCACCACGATGCCGCTTCCTTGGGGTTTTCCGTCCGGAAAATCAGGCGCCAGCGGAGAGCCGGAGGCGACCGTTCCGAAGTGATACGCCGTGGGAAGCCCCATCAGGGAGGGAGATGCGGCCGGGACAGCGCCGTCCCGGAAGATGATGTCCCATACCAGGGAAGGGCTCGGCGCAAGCCATCTCTTTGTCGGAAAGGGACCTCCGAACCGGGCGATGTCCAAATCCCCCTGGTACTGGACCAGCCAGTTCAGGACGGAAGCCAGGTCCAGCCTGCCCGAACGTGCCGCACACCCCTGGGCCTGGGCGAAAGCCGTGAAAACGGAGGGTCCGGAAACGGGGGTAAAGCCGTTGTACCGGTAATCACCGAAACGGACGATCCCTCCCGGACGGCCGCTCTGACCGTTGGCGTTATCGTAGCGGACATGGGTGGTGTAGGGGAGCATCTGGTAGAGCCAGAACAGGGGGAATCCCCCTATGGCCGACGTCGCGGCGCAGATATCCTCCCTCCCCGCCGTGGCCCACGCGTCGAAAGCCCAGAGTTTTGAGGGGTAGTGGGATTCCCCGTACATGGTTCCTGCCGGATACCCTCCCCCCGTGCAGGTTGCCTCCAGCAGTCTCAGGTGCCGGTCTCTCCACCAGGAAGCAAAGAAGTCGGAGTATTCCCGTGCCTTCCTGTCCGCCGACTCCGCTGCGGCTCCGTCATGGGGGAATATCATCCTGCCGTCGCCGTAGAACGCCAATCCGTAGAAAGCGAACATCTCCCGGGTCTCGCGGAAGCTGCCGCCCATCGTCTTTTTCAGCAGAGAGCGGGACCTGTCGGCAACGGCGCTGAATTTTCCGAACACCACCCCCCTCTGCTCGGGGGTCATGGCGTGGAAAAGCCAGTCATAACAGGCAATGAAGTGGGGAGTGTATCTCTTGAAAGCCCCCAGGTCCGAGGGCGGTTCAAGCTGTACGAGAAGCTCTGCTCCCAGCCGGCCGTATTCATTGACCGAGCGGCGGGAGTAGTCGAATCCCGGCACGTTTCCAAGGGCGAACAGGAAAGCCAGGTTCAGGCAGTCCGAAACGGACGGTTTCCCCTTCCCAGGCGAGTAGGTGTCGCAGAACTCCTTGAGCACGGCGTAGTAGCGGGACTGGGCATTCGCACTGTCGGCGCACCGTGCGCGGAGCCCGGGAATCCTTTCCGGTGTGAGGAATATCCTCGGATGCCCTTCCGCAATGACATACAGGGGTGGTGATGCCCTGTCCGACGAGAAACCGCAGCACGGCATCAGCACCAGCAGCATGATGAAAAGAATCCGTATCATTCCCGGCCCCTCCCTGGAAGGTGTCATGCCATGAGTGACTGGACTATCATCTTTTCCAGGTTCAGGGATTCTTCCAGGGGCACGTCGATATTGTAGTCATCCTTGTATACGAAGCTCGGCTTTTCACGAAAGGCATAGTGGTGCCAGACAGGAGAGAACTCGGTGATGTAGTAGCTCCCCCCACTGGGGATGATGTCGATGTTCAGCCATGTGGCATCAAGATCCCGGGCAAGGCGTTCCGATACGTCGAGAACCTCCTGGGGGACGCGGCTCCACTCCCCGATGCCGCCGCCGTCGATATTCACCTTCCATTGGTCCTTGTCCGCCTGGAGGCGCCAGTGGGCCTCCACCACCTTGCCTCCCCCCACCACGGTCTTGATGTCCCGATCGAGGGTGAGGAATTTCTGGGCCAGGAGAGGGGGGGAAAGGAAGGGGTAGGTCATTCTCCGGGCCTTTATCAGGTGGTAGTAGAAAATCCGTTTGGAGACTAGCGACAGCAGATACCTGACGGATCCGGGGTTGAACAGGTCGAGCGTCGATATTCTGTAGTAGGAAAGGAGTTCCCTGCGGCTGTAGACCTTGAATACCGCCCCGCCTCCTGCACCGTAGCGGTTTTTCAGCACCAGGGGAAAGCCGAGTTGCTCTTCGGCGAGACGGAGCGAATCCTCCGAAAAGAGCGGTAACGTTTCCGGTATGGGATACCCGCGGCTTTTCAGGAAGAGGAACTGCCGGTACTTGTCGTTGTAGAAACCGATTATTTTCGGGTCTGGATACATCCTCAGGTGAGGATAGGCCCTGTTGAGGTGGATCAGGTTGTCGCAGACCTGGAAGAGGGCCAGCGGGTGGTTCGAGCTGTAGCTGAAGGAGGGGTAGTAAATCAGGAAGTCGGTGTCCGAATAGTCATGGTCGATCCACTCCTGCGATGAAAAATCAAGGACGGTACACTCGACGCCATATTCCTCCAGCGTGTTTCTGAAGGAGGCAAAGCGTTCTTTCGACTTGAATAGGACGGCTTTCATGCTCTGGTATCCCCTTGTTCTTCCTTGATGGATTGAAACGTTTCATCATCGCCCCGGCCCGCTCGCCGGGTGGCGTCATGCCGCGGGTTTCCCGGCGCTCTCCAGCGCCGCACGGTACGCGCTCCTCTGCAGTTCATTGATGATGCGCCAGTCATAGGTTTCCGCACGTTTCCGGGCATTCTCCTCCATTGACCGTCTCTCCGCTTCATCCCGCAGAAGGGCCTCGATCCGCTCTGCGAATTCCAGGGGGGTGTCGGCGACCGCGATATCTTTTCCATCCGTGACCGCAAGCCCCTCGCACCCCACCGACGTGGATACGATGGCCTTTCCCATGGCCATGGCGTCGAGAATCTTGAGGCGCGTCCCGCTGCCGATGCGGATGGGGACGATGACCACCGCTGCCTCGTCCACGTAGGGCCGGATATCGTCCACAAAGCCCGGAGCCCGCACCAGCGGGTCGGTGCGCGCCGCATCGGCAATTGCAGCGGGCGGCGCCGTTCCCACGAAGGAAACCACGGCATCGGGCCG
>JAAZOO010000223.1 GCA_012797715.1 Geobacteraceae bacterium
GTATAGAGCACCCCGCGCTTCAGCCGGGCGCAGAGGGAGCAGAAGGAGGAACCGGGCCGCCTCTTCTCTCTGATAATATCGAAGTGATTCGTCTTTTCCAGGTGATAGGCGAAACCGTGCCGGACGAGGTGTTCCTCGACGATGTCCGCCCTGAAGCCGGGATACCCGGAATCGATGGTGATCGCCAGTATCTCGTAGCGGATGGGAGCCCTCCTGCGCAATGCATCCAGGAGGTGCAGGAGGACGTAGGAATCCTTTCCCCCGGAGACCGCTACGGCGATGCGGTCCCCCTCCTCTATCAGGCCGAAATCGGCGATGGCCCGTCCCACCGCGTTTTTTATCCGTTTGTACAGCTTTTCCCCTGGTGACGACACGGATACCTCTCTTTTCGTTTCCGGCAAGGTAGCGGAAACGGACGGATGAAGTCAAGGACGCCGCGACACTGCGTGTCACGGGGAACGTCCCTTGCCCCGGAACCGGCACCTCTGGTATGGTGGGCATGAATCAAGGAAGAGGTCCGAAAGAACATGACCCATACCCGCACCGGCATCATTGAAATTGCCGTCCCGCTGCCGCTGGACCGCACGTTCCACTACAGCGTGCCGGGGCACCTGCGGGCCGCCGTCCGGCCGGGAGTGCGCGTTTTCGTCCCCTTCGGACGGAGAAAGGTGACCGGGTACGTGCTGGGGCCTGCCCCCTCCACCGGCGGAGACCTGAAAGACATCATCGAGGTCCTGGACGACGCCCCCCTCTTCACCCCGGGAGAACTGGCATTCTTCCGCTGGATCGCCTCCTACTACCTCCACCCTCTGGGAGAGGTCATCAAGACGGCCCTCCCTGCAGGCATCAATCTTGAAAGCCGCCGCAGCGAAACGGACCGGGCGGGAGGGCAGGAAGCGGAAACCATCAAGGGGGGCAGGAACGTCCTGAGGGAACGCTTCTACCGGGCAACGGAGGGAGCAACCGAAGCTGCATCCGTGCGCGGGAAAGGGGCGCGCATCCTCCTGTACCTCCTGGAACACGGGGAGGCCTCCCGCTCCCGCCTCAACAGCCTGTTCTCCAACCCCGCAGCTCCGCTGAAGAGGCTTGTGGAGCGCAGGCTCGTTACCGTTGACGAACGCGAGGTCTATCGCGACCCCTTTGCGGAGGAGGTGTTCGAACCGGATCCCCCTCGTGCTCTCAACGAGTGCCAGTCAGCGGCCTACGACAGGATCGCGGCCGCCATATCACGGGGAGAATTCGCCCCCTTCCTTCTGCACGGCGTAACCGGGAGCGGCAAGACCGAGGTCTACCTCCATGCCATAACCCATGCCGTGAGGATGGGGAAGACCGCGCTGGTTCTCACGCCGGAGATAGCCCTCACTCCGCAGCTCGTAAAGAGGTTCCGGAGCCGTTTTTCACACGGCATTGCCGTACTGCACAGCGGTCTGTCGCCCGGCGAACGCTTCGACGAGTGGCGGCGCATACGGCGCGGCGAGGTCTCCATCGCCATCGGCGCCCGTTCCGCCATCTTCGCCCCCCTGGAAAACCTGGGAATCATTGTGGTGGATGAAGAGCACGAGGCATCGTACAAACAGTGCGACGGGGTGACGTACAATGCCCGGGATCTGGCCCTGGTGCGGGGGAAGATGGAAAAGGCGGCAGTGGTGCTCGGTTCGGCCACCCCCCTCATCACGACCTTTTACGCGGCCCGTCACGGGAAGCTGCACTACCTGGGGCTCCCGGAAAGGGTTCGCGGCCTGCCACTGCCGGAAACCCGCATCCTGGATGCACGGCGGCTGAAAAACATGACATTTTCCGCGGAATTGGCGGACGCCCTGGCGGAAAACCTGAAAAACGGGGGACAATCCCTGCTCTTGCTCAATCGCCGGGGATTCGCCACCTTCCTCGTCTGCCGCGACTGCGGCCACGTGTTCCGATGCCCCAACTGTTCCGTCACCCTTACCTACCACCGGGCGAGGCAGCGCCACTTCTGCCACTACTGCGATTTCTCCCTCCCCGCCCCCTCCGTCTGTCCCGGATGCAACGGGAGCGACATCGGGCTCTTCGGCAAGGGTACGGAACGGTTGGAGGATGAGGTCAGAGAACTGCTCCCCGGAGCTCGGGTGGCGCGCATGGACAGCGATACAACCGCGGGCCGGGGCGGACACGCGCGCATCCTGAAACGCCTGGAGGAAGGGCATATCGATGTTCTGATCGGCACCCAGATGATCGCCAAGGGGCACGATTACCCCGGAGTGACCCTGGTGGGCGTGGTCTCTGCCGACGCGACCCTGAACCTCCCCGATTTCCGGAGCGCGGAACGCACCTTTCAATTGGTGAGCCAGGTCATGGGTCGGGCGGGACGCGGCGCTGCACCGGGCAAGGTACTGATCCAGGGGATGGCGCCGGACCACTACGCCCTTGCCAGGGCCGCCGCCCACGACTACGAGGGTTTCTTCGACGACGAAATCTCTTTTCGAGAGGAGGCGGGGTATCCCCCGTTTTCCCGCCTGGCGCTGGTGAACCTGTCCTGCACGGCTGAACAGCCGGTAGAGCAGGCGGCCCTCGAGGCTGCGGCCATGCTGCGCGAGATGCGCCGCGTGATGAATGCGCGAGTGGAAATCCTCGGTCCGGCGCCGGCCCCTCTGGCAAAGGTCCGGGGGCGCTTCCGCTGGCAGATTCTTCTGAAATCAGGGAATCGCACGGACATGAAAAAACTGCTTTCGGCGTTCCGTACGCACTGGAATCCGTTGCGCATCATCCGGACGAATGTGGATATAGACCCTGTCGACACCCTGTAGCACCGCTCTCTCCCCCGAGCCCCATACAATGACGGCGCGCCATCGCACCGCGCCTGCTCGCATCTCTTTCCCCTTCGGCCCTTGACTCCCTCAGAAGGAAAGAGAAAATAGAAGCTGGTTGCAACCAATCTCCCGCCACAGGTAAAAAGGAACGGCAATGGAGAAAAAGCACGCACAAGAAGAGGAGAAAAGGCCACCGCAGCAAAAAGCGATGCACTATGAGCTTGCAAAGAGGGAAATGACGGAAGAAGAGCTGGAAAAAATTCGGAGCAAGAACTGGGAGTGGTACTATAACTGCTACCTGTATCGTGACGAACCGATTATGGTCTCATGCAAGATTTGCGGTGCGCTGAATATCTTTCTCCCCCGCGAAATGACGAAGAAGTGCAGACAATGCGGGATTGAATGCCACAGATGCGAGGTGGACGAAGACACGAAATGACGGCGGCAGGGCGCGGAAGCGCAGGCACATTAGACAGGGGACAATGCCGTGACGCCGGACCGTCCTCGGCCCTGCCCGGCGTCACGGCGTCACTTTCCCACTTGCGCGGAGGAAATCGAGACCTCGAACGTCCGTCCGTTTGATGAAAAGCGGACGCTGTTCGGCATGATTTCCACAATTCTGGCCCCTCCCACCGTTTTCCCTTCCGAAAGGAGGAGACCGTTGATCACCGCCCTGCGCAAGGAACGCTGCTCCTGCCAGGCGATCCCCGAGACTGTCAGACCACCGCTTCCTCCGGAAGCCCCCCCCTGAGGGGAGTCCTCCACGCGTTCGGCACCAACGGCAGGCGGCGATGCCGGCTCCGCTGTTTCGGACCGGGCCGGGCGAGGTTGCGGAGGGGGAGGAAGTGTCTCGGTGCGGGCAGCGGGAGGCGCAGCGGCGCGGACCGGCATCGGTTCCTCTCTCCGGGGGGGCGACGGCACCGGTGGCCGCTCCACGGCCACCGTGTCCCGCGGTACGATGGGCACCTCAACGGCAGGGCTCTCCGTCTCGCGGACCACTCCCCGATGGCGCCAGACAAAAGCCACCGCGACAACCACGATCAAGAGCGCGATACCCACCCCGACGGTTGTCGCGTTCATCGGCCCGGTTCGCCTCGCTGTGCGGGAAACGCGATGGTTCCCCCTGACTATTTCAGCGGAGATATCCACGGTTCCGCCTCTGCGCGCGGCCTTTTCCTGTTCCAGTTTCTTGAGGGCATCCAGTATGAAACTCATCGGGTTACGACTCCCCTTTCTTCACGAGTCTGGGAGATGCGGACATTCCTCCCGCGCGGTACAGGAGAAGCAGTGTCTGGTTCCCCACCACTCCGTCGGGCTCCAGGCCGTTCGCTGCCTGGAAACGCCGCACCGCCGCCACAGCGGCGTCATCGAAAACGTCGTTAACGGGCCCCTGATAGAACCCCGCCCCCCGCAGCATCTTCTTCAATGTCCGGATGGATTCACCGCGGGTTCCGGTCTTGGCGACCGGCGGAATGTTCAGGGGATTCTTCCACAGAAGGTAGCTGCGTCCGGACCAGATGGCCTCCACCTCTGCGCCGGTGAAGGAAGCGCGCTCGCCCGGCGGGGCGGAAAGAAGAAGCTTCCCCTTGTCCGTTCCCAGAAGAGCCTGGTACCGTCTCCCCCCCTCCGGAAGGTTCATTTCCAGGATTGCCGGGTAGTCCATGCGGAGCAGAGCCCCCATGTTCCCGGTAAAGCGTGAAACACGGAGACCGCTCCGCGCGGTGAGATCTTCCGGACGAAGCGAATCGGAATCTTTCCCCCGTGCGATGGGCGGCACGCCCCACGCCTGAGCCAGCGCATTGAAGGCGTCTGTCAGACTCCCTCCCTCCGTCTGCTTTGCCAGGATTTCCCGCAGAGGGTGAGAAGCGGCAGTTTCAGCGACCCGCACGTCGCGTTTCTCCGCAACGACACTCCGGGCGGGAGACGGGACACCCCCCACGCCAGACAGACCACGCAGCAGGGCGAAGAGCCCGTAGAAAGCCAGCGCCGCCACAGCGGTGATCCCCGCTATGCGGGCCATCTGTCGGACCGGAAACGGAGAGGCCTCCTTCTTCACATCCGCAATCGCTTCAGCGGCCGTGCGGGCCGTTATCTCTTCGGTGCCCTTGGAATACGCCACGAGAAGGGCCCGGTCGCACACCACATTGATGAGGCGGGGAAGCCCTCCCGAATAGCGGAAGACCTGTTTCAGCGCTCCGGAAGTGAAAATGGGGAAACGTCGACCGCCGGCAACCTCCAGCCGGTGCTCGATGTAGGCAACGGTGTCTTCATAATCCATGGGACACAGGTGGTAGCGAACCATGATCCGCTGGCTCAATTGCCGGAGCTCCGAACGCCGCAGCTTTTCGCGCAGTTCCGGCTGTCCCACCAGCACAATCTGAATCAGCTTGTCCCGTTCCGTTTCCAGGTTCGAGATGAGCCGTATCTGTTCAAGCACCTGCGGTTCAAGATTCTGCGCCTCATCGATGACAAGCACAACGGTGCGGCCGGCTGCGTTCTCCCGGAGCAGGAAACGGTTCAGGGAATCCAACAGCCGTGAATTGACCTGGTCGTCCGACGGTATGCCGTATTCATGGTTAATGTTCTGCAGAAGCTCAAGCGCGGAAAGGGAAGGATTGAAGATGAGAGCGGTACGGTAGCTGTCACTGTCCAACTGGTTCAGCAGCGTTCGCAGCACCGTGGTTTTACCGGTGCCGACCTCACCCGTCAGTTCGATGAATCCCGCGTGATTATCAATCCCGTAAAGAAGATGCGCAAACGCTTCTTTGTGGTTTTTGCTGAGGAATATGAACTGGGGGTTGGGGGTTATGGTGAAAGGCTTTTCCAGGAAACCGAAATAGCTACAATACATACTGCTCTCCCAGCCGAATGCTTCGCGAAAAAAAGCGGATACATAGCGAACTCCGCTCCATCGTCACGACCCAGCTCGCCGGATTTTCTGAAATCCCCGCA
>JAAZOO010000224.1 GCA_012797715.1 Geobacteraceae bacterium
CCCGTGCCCGAAGGCGCTCTTCCCCATGCGGATTACGCCTCGGATCGAATTCTCTCGCTTCCGCTCTTTCCCAGGATGACGCTGCAGGATGCAAAGGATGTCGTCGATGCGGTGAAAGACGTAATAACACGCACCAGAAGATAGAAGGACTCTACCCATGGAAGATAAACCCTACCTGTCCATAGTCATCCCCGTCTATAACGAAGAGAAAAATATCGGTCCCCTCCTGGACAGGCTCTATCCGGTCGTGGCCGGGACGGGCAAGCCCTTCGAGATCATCTTCACCGATGACGGAAGCCGGGACCTGTCCCTTGCCATTCTCCGGGAGAAGGCGAGGGAGCTTGCCGGTGTCAAGGTTATCGAGTTCAACGGAAATTTCGGCCAGCACATGGCGATTCTGGCCGCCTTCGAGATGTGCCGGGGGGAGATCGTCATTACCCTGGACGCAGACCTGCAGAACCCTCCGGAGGAGATACCGCGGCTGGTCCGCGAGGTGGAAAAGGGGCACGACGTGGTCGGAACGGTTCGCGAGAAGAGGCAGGACACCTTCTTCCGCAAACTGGCTTCGCGGGTTGTGAACATCACCACCAATCGCATGACCGGCATGCATATGAGCGATTACGGCTGCATGCTGCGGGCCTACCACCGGAACGTCATCGAGAATATCAACCGCTGCCGGGAGACGACCACCTTTATCCCGGCCCTGGCGCAGACATTCGCTGCTCGTCCCACGGAAATCGGGGTCTCCCATTCGGAGCGCTCCGAAGGGGAGAGTAAGTACTCCCTGTACCGGTTGATCCGCCTCAATTTTGACCTGATGACCGGCTTCTCCGTGGTGCCGCTCCAGCTCTTTGCCCTGTTCGGGATTGTCACGGCCGTTCTCTCCCTGGTATTCGCCCTGTTTCTGCTGGTCAGGCGCTTCATCGTGGGGGCCGAGGTGGAGGGGGTGTTCACCCTGTTCGCCATACTCTTCTTTTTTCTGGGCATCGTCATATTCGGCATCGGCCTGGTGGGGGAATACGTGGGAAGGATCTACCAGGAAGTGCGGCGCAGGCCGCGTTACGTCATCCGCAACCTGTACGGATTCGAGGGACAGGGTGACTGAAAAGCAAAAAGGGAAACTGCCGCATCTGGAGGATATTCGATGGAAATGGAGCTGGGATGCCGTTTCCCGAAGAAGGGGGCGGCTTTCTTTCGTGCGCCAGGCATGGCCCACGGCACGCATAAAAAAAGCCCCGGTGCAAGCCGGGGCTTTTTTGTGAACAGGGAATGAATACTTATATTCTGGTCACGTTTGCCGCCTGAAGACCCTTGGGGCCGTTGACGACATCGAATGTCACTTCGTCACCTTCAGCAAGGGATTTGAAGCCGTTGCCCGTGATGGCCGAGAAGTGGACGAACACGTCGCCGCCGTTCTCCTGCTCGAGAAAACCAAAACCCTTGCTGTCATTGAACCACTTTACCGTACCTTTTGCCATGTACTTACTTTCTCCTATACCTGCTGTAAAATATGTCCGGGAGTTTTCCGGACAAGAAACACCCTAGCAGCTTTGACGGCAGGATGTCAAGGTAATTAAAATGTACGCCACCTCGCGACTGGCTTGGAAAAGAGCCTGTAATACCAAGACATTACGGGTTATTGTGAAAGAATGCGCCCGGAGAAACGGGAAACGGCGAGGGAGTTGGTATGTAAAAGTTGATATTACATTTCCGCCAGGGTGCGGGATCGTCCGTCACGGGTAAGGGGTGAGTTCCGGTGATGTGCCCGGCAGGCAGCATGGGGAGGCGTCGGGAGAGAGCATTGGAGCGCGCCGTTTTGGGGGAATATGGGGCACTGCTCCTGTTGTCGGCAGGAGCGAGGGGACTATACTTGTAACAGTACGTGTAACAGGGGGGGCGATACCATCCCCTCTCCAGGGAACTCCATGGCGACTTTACCTGAGCTTCTGCGAACTTTCCCCGCATGGGGGGACCGTCCCGCCCTCTGCTACCGGACCGGGGTGCGCCGTTTCGTTTACTCGTATGCCTCCCTGTACGATCTTTCTCTCCGCATGAACTGCTGGCTCGCCCGGCATGGCGTTGCCGCGGGAGACCGTGTCCTCCTCCGGGCGCCGAACAGCCCGTGGTGGGCGGTTGCCTTCTGGGGATGCGTCGCACGGGGTGCGGTCGTCGTCCCAGTCGATTTCCTGTCCGGAGCGGAAAGGACGGCAACCATTCAGCGCCTGTCCCAGGCGCGCCTGGTCATCCAGAGCAGGCTCAAGCCAGACATGCTCGATGGCGTGTTTTCCTGCTTCGCCGAAGACCTGGAAGGAATCCTGCCGGAGACGGAGCCACTGGCGCCGGCAGCGGAAACCGCTCCGGACGATATGGCCGAGCTGGCGTACACCTCGGGGACCACAGGCGCGCCCAAGGGAGTCATCCTTACCCACGGCAACCTCATGGCCAACCTTGTTCAGGTGAACAGCCACCTCCCCATTGTGGGGCCCGAGTACACATTCCTTTCCCTTCTCCCCCTTTCCCACCTCTTCGAGCAGATGGGAGGATTCCTTACCCCCCTCTTTCACGGCGCCTCCATTGTGTATATACGGACGCTCAAGCCTTCCGCGATCCTGGACGCTCTCGCTGAAGAGGATATCCGGGCCGTGATCTGTGTCCCCCGTCTGTTGCAGATGCTGAAGGTCGCCATCGAGAGAGAAGTGGGGACGAGGCATTTGGGAGGATTGTTTCGATGTCTGCTCCGACGCGCCGAAGGAATGCCCGAACGGGCCAGAAAGCTGGTTTTTTCACCGCTCCGGAGGCGGTTCGGCAGGCATTTCGTGCTGTTCATTTCCGGCGGGGCCCCCCTTGCTCCGGAACTATTCCGCTTTTGGAACACTCTCGGAATTTCTGTTGTGGAAGGCTACGGCCTGACCGAGTGCTCGCCGGTTTTAACGGCCAACACCCTGGAGCGTCGGGTGGCGGGTTCCGTCGGGAAGGCGCTGCCGGGGGTGGACATCCGCATCGAGAACGGGGAAATCCAGGCCCGGGGAAAGAATGTCTTTCCCGGCTACTACCGGGACGAGAAGGCGACGCGGGAGGCGTTCACACGGGACGGCTGGTTTCGGACCGGCGATTTGGGAAGGATTGATGAACAGGGTGACCTCATGGTTTTGGGGAGGAAAAAGGAGCTGATTGTTACCGGCGCCGGGATAAACGTGTATCCCGATGAACTGGAGACCATTCTGAACACCCTCGCCGGGGTGCGGGAGGCGTGCGTTATCGGCCTGGATCGCGGCAGGGGCGAGGAGGTGCACGCCGTGCTGCTTCTGGACGGAAGCGGCAGGCTGCCGGACGATATCCTTCTGGAGGTGAACGAAAGACTGGATCCCCTGCACCGCATCACCGGATATTCCCTGTGGCCCGATCCGGAATTTCCCAAGACCACAACCCTCAAAGTCCGGAAGTTTCTGGTGAAGCAGCGGATTGAACAGGGGGATGGGTTCGCCGGGCAGACGTCGTCGGATGCCCTTGTAACTATGATTGCACGCATCACGGAACGCCCTGTCACGGATGTCCGGGAAGACTCATCCCTGATGATCGGCCTCGGGCTCACCTCCATCGGCGCCCTGGAGCTGGTGAACTGCATGGAGCAGGAATACCGGATCGATCTGGATGACTCGGTCATCGGACCGGGAACAACGGTTGCGGATCTGCGGAGGCTGATCGCCCTGCGGGAGCGGCCGAAAGATGAACATCGCTTCCGCTTCTGGACGAACCTGTCCCTCTTCCG
>JAAZOO010000225.1 GCA_012797715.1 Geobacteraceae bacterium
AAACACGTCCGCCGCTCCCGCCTTCAGCACACTGTACCGTACCGCCGCTATCTCTTGCGGGTTGACGTCGGAAGGGAGGCACGCAATCGCCCGCGGCGGCACCACGCCGAATCGCCGCGCCCCGGCGAGGAGCGGGCCGAGGACCGCAGCGGCCGCCTCACGATCGACCACCGCACCGGCCCTCAGCACACTC
This sequence comes from Geobacteraceae bacterium, assembly GCA_012797715.1. Classification (GTDB taxonomy): domain Bacteria; phylum Desulfobacterota; class Desulfuromonadia; order Geobacterales; family Geobacteraceae; genus RPRC01. The sequence goes on from JAAZOO010000225.1 coordinate 194, forward strand.
CTCCCGTCAAAAACAGACGGAACCGATTTGAGGCTCCTGGTTCCGTATGCCACCCGAATCCACGCCGTTCCGAGATCCACGGCAATGTCCGGCTTCCAGAAAGACGGCCGCATAGATCCGACCATAAGACCTCCAGCCCATGAACTACCCGGGAAGCGGCAGTTGGAGTCGCTCTCTTCGAACGGCACCAACTGCCGCTTCAGCGACTACAGGTGAAAATCTCCGGCTGCCTCGGGCTGATAGAGGATCTTTTCCACCCGCATCTTCCGCTGCCCGGCAGGGGCGTTCCAGACGATGACGTGACCGATGCGGCAGCCGATCATGGCCGTGCCGACAGGGGCGAGAATCGATACCTTGTTCTGGCCGATATTCGCCTGGCGGGGAAAAACCAGGGTAAATCTCCGTTCCTCCCCGGTTTCCAGGTCTTTCAGCAGCACCACGGAATTCATGGTGATGACGTTGGCGGGGATCTCCGCCGATTCCACCACGTCCGCCTTCTCCAGCTCCCCGGCAAGCTCCTCCAGGTGCTTGTTGTCCCTGATGTGGACGGCGCTCGCCACCTCCAGCAGTTCTTCCAGGCGATTCATGTCATTGTCCGTTATGTATATCTTTTTGCTGTTGCGTTTATTCATGGACACCACTCCTTTGTAGCGGAATAAGGGAAAACACGGATTCACGATGACCTCGGCGCTTCCGGATTCCGGACGCACCTGTAGCGTGAACGGCCCAAATGAATGGGCTTCCGGCTTTCTACGGACAGGACATGGGGGAATCGGTCAGGCAGGCGCCGAGGGGTGGAACGCTCCGGGAGCGGGCGGAGCCCTGGCGGGAACCGCCGCATGGAACGGCGGGGAAACGGCGCGGGAGCGCCGTGACACGGTGGAGGATGCAGTGAATGCGATCCGGAAGCAGGCAGCGTTTTTCGGCGCCGCCACCAGCTTCAGGGATTTCTTCGTCTCGTACTGGGATGAGGAGCCCTGGCTCTTGAGAACGGAGGCGCGGGACTTGGTTTCGGGAAGCGCGCTGGAAAAGGATACCCCTATCCCCTGGAAAAGGAACAGCAGGGCAATGACGATTGTCGCCGCCTTCGGGACCGTGGCCGGGATATGTATTCCGTACCGTCTCATGGGGCAACCATAGCCCAGATCGCGGGAAGTTTCAAGGGAGGGAGGGGAGACGTGTCATGGGGGATTCTGCGGAGTCTCGAAAGGTTCGGGTACAAGGCCCTGCGCAGCGGGAATGGCGCCACGCATGGGTGCAGTACAACAGCCCACAAGGAGAATCATCAAAAATATCCCGTCTTTTCCCTAAAGTTCATCCCCATCCATCCGATAGGTGAACAGGAAGCTCGCTTTTCATCACGTTCTATGCTTGCCATACTGGGAGGAGTATCTATGACACCCTTCACAATTGTTGCTGGTATCGCCATAGCAACAGTGCTGGGAGGATGCGCACCCGGAGAAATCGTCCTTCCTCGTCATAAGACCTACAGCATCACCCATGACACGGCAGGATGCGGAGACTTTCCCGTGACATCCCGGGAGGTTGGTGACGGGTACCACGAATCGCACGTGGAATGGGTCTACCAGCCGCACGTTATCGCACCTGACCCTCCGGTTGTCATACATGAAAATCCATGAGGAAGGGACATTTACCATGCATGACGGGATCATAGCTATCAGACCCTTCATCTGCATCACTGTACTGTCAGCGGCATTTTTCATCTCCCTGCCTGCACCGGCACGGGCCGAAGCGGAGGTACAGGAGGCACAGCCTACTCCATACTCGACACCACCCACCGACATCTTCCCTGCTTCCGATCGGAAAGTGCTGACGGAACCCCTCGTTCTCTCAACCGGCAGGTCTCCGGCAGGAAGGTTCAACGCCCGGATAATATTTCTCGCCGATCAGCTGGAAAGAAACGTCGACCGGAAAAGCCTGGCCAACACCTTCGTCGTGACAAGCTTCACCAACCTGAATAAGGTGACGGAGACATCGGGACTGGGGAGACTCATCGGGGAAAACCTGATGCATGAACTTCAGGTAAGGAGATGGCAGGTTTTCGAAATACGAATGGCCAAAGACATCAGTATCAACGATACCGGTGAGTTCTCCCTGAGCAGAAACAGCGCTCAAATCAAAAACTCTTACCCGTTGGGAGGCATTGTCACCGGCACCTACAGCATGGCCGGCAACGACATCATCATCAACGCACGGGTGGTGGACATCTCTACCGGGCTCGTAATCTCGTCCGCCCAGACCCACCTCCCCGTTGATCCGTTCACCGAGATGCTCTTGTACAACAGTGACAAGCTGCCTGAAATGAAGATTGTGGGGAACCGATAGGGATGAAACGAACAGGAATTCCGCGCATCGGGATGGCATTGACTCTGCTGGCAGCGCTTCTGGGGAGCGGCTGCGTCGGCCGCGGCTGGCACCCCTACTCCCCCGTATCGGACGGGAAAGCCTGCGGAAACGCCACCCCCCGGCAACTCTTGGAGCATACGGACCTGAAGGGACTCTTTGACGGCATCGCATTGGAGATCTGTTCGGAGGGGTGCGACGGCGCGGTGGACCACGATACGGGAG
>JAAZOO010000226.1 GCA_012797715.1 Geobacteraceae bacterium
GCTTATTTGACATGATAACACTATCAAAAAAACGAGCGTATTTTCTGATTAGTTTCCGGTTTCCCTTCATGTCATGTTTGACTATTTCATGGATATCAACATCATCATTATTAATACGGTTCAGCGTATTAAATACAGCTTTAAAGCCCATCTCGTAGTCTGTGTTAATAAGAGCCTCATCGTATGGAGTCGAAAGAAGTATCCCTAACGAACCTGAAAAAACAGTTTCAAACTTAAGGTTCACCTCACGCTTGCATATTAACTCGAAAGTCTTATCCACAAGGTCTTTGAAAGTTTGGAGACCTGTAAGCAATATATTCAGATCAATAGCGTTCTTCTCAGACTTGAATATATATTGTACCGAGTGGTGATGATAAACGGCGAGGCTCTCCTCCAACTCATCAAGAAGAACCGCCTTCATAGCTTCATCCTGGTTGAGCCCGAGTCGGAGGGAATAATCATCCGGGTAACGAACGAGCATTTCCCTCGTAGCCGCGATAACGTCGTCAAGATCGCGAATTTGCTCTGATACGATATGTGGTGGTCTAGGCTTGTCCATCATGCACCATGTGAAATATCCGAAGGAGAAACCTTCACCTGCATGATACCCTTTTTGTTATCCAGTCTATCATTCCCGAACCATTTGCGCCAATACTGTAAACGCTTGCAGGTGATTTTCAGGAATCGCTCGTCGTTTTGTGGGAATAATTGCACCAGGTATCCATCCACGGGATAATGGACATTTTTACCGTGATTAGGAGTCAGGAACCTCTCGATACGAGGCGTAATATAGCGGAAATCAACGAAATTCACCACATCGATATCCTGCGGATCGATCTTGGCAGTTGTAAAACTTCCGTTCAGCCACTGGGTCCATTCCGGACAAACCGCTATCGAGAAATCATTCAGATACCGCAGGTAGCCCGAATAGATACCCTTCCGGGTCACGGATTCCGGGAACCCGTCGACAAGCAGCCGCTCCACCTCGGCAAGAGATATCTCGATCAAATCCCGAGGGTAGGGATTGCCCTTTTCATCAAAAACGAACGCCGCTCCCGGCGGCTCTTCCGTCGGTAGTGGGGCCATCGGCGTCAGTCGTCCTCCTTCCCGTCATATTTCACCTTATAGAACTCCTTATATGCGCTGCTCACCAAGGAAGCCTTCTTGTCCTGGTCAATGGACAAGTCCTTCGACATGGTTTCCACCATCTTGAGCGCCGTGGCCAGCAGATCGTCGTCAAGTGGTGGTGGAGAACCTTTGTCATCTACTTCCCCCGCCTCTTTCCGCTTCATCGGCCCTTCGCCGGTTGCGAGCCACAAGACGTTTACGCCTGCAGCATTAGCAAGGGAAATAAGTTTGTCACGAGAAGGTTCGGACTGTCCTGATTCATACTTACCAATCATTACTGCCGATATCTTGGAAAGCTGCCCTAACTTTTCTTTGCTCCCCACCAACTTAATGAGCCTTTCGATTCTATTCGCAAAGGAATTTTCAGGTAAAACTTCGGTCATTGAACATTTACCTCATGTCTGGAAAAACTTTTACCTAGTAAAAGTTTTGTAATGCTTCGGAATTATTGATAAATAACTTTATCCGAACAAATGTTGGGAACGGGCAAACTTTTACCTAAAAATAGTTATTGACATCCTAATTATTGTTTGGTATACCCATAAACAAAGTTACGCACTTGGTTAAAAAAGGAGGCTTTATGGCTTCAACCGTTGAAGCAAGAGACTGCGAAAGAAATCCGTCAGGATCGGAACATCAGCGGATGGAATCTTTATCCCTTTTTGGGCAGCTTTTATCAAGGTATTCGAACCACACAGGACCCGATCGTACACCAGGGCTAGTAACCTGGTGTCAGTTTGAAGAAATAATTGCCGCCTGGCTTCAGGAGTACCGCGGAGGATCTCGTCGATTAGGCTGTCGATATGGGTGTCTTTTCGGGCCTGCACGAGTTCGCCAGAGTCTTCAAGCCGGATAAGCTCCGTATCGACATCTGGACGGGAACACCCCTCCGGGGTCATGAAAATTTCAGTAATAAAGGCCGTATACGCTTCCGCAATTTCTCTTGCTGAAATTGTAGCAACCATCAAAGGAGCACCTCATGAACCGCAAAGTCAAATCCATCCTTGTCCGGCGCGGCATCAAACAGACCGAGATCGCCGCGGAGCTGGGCCTCAGACGTTGCACCGTATCCGCCGTCATTAACGGGCACACCGACTCCAGGCGCGTCAAGGAGTACATCGCCAAGCGGCTCAATATGGACTTCGAGAAGCTCTGGGGAAAGGCCGCCTGACAATAGCCGGAATATAAACCAGACCTGATCGTGCCGCAAGGATTTTAATAAAACTTGTTTACTTGTTAGGAACCTGCGAGATGGCCGAAAACACGACAAAAACCCACTACACTGCGAAAGAGTTGGCCGGGTTGCCAGGTATGCCCGGCACACTGAAAGGCGTGATACAGAAAGCCGACCGCGAATCCTGGCCCTACCAGAAACGCGCCGGCCGCGGCGGCGGCCGCGAGTACCCCATCACCGCCCTGCCCGTGGAGACGCGGGAGCACCTGCTGGAGCGCATGGTCGCCGTTCTCCCGGAGAAGGTATGCAATCTCCCGGCGCCGCCGGAAGAAAACCTCCCGGCCGCGGCGGAGCCGGCCGGGGGACCGCCATCAGGCGCTTCCCTGAAAGACTGGCAGCGCCGGGTCATGGACGCCCGTCTCGTCTTCATCCGGCTCATCGAGGGGGCCGCGCATCTCGGGGTCTCGAAGGCCATCAGGTCGATCGTGAAACAGGCCGCTGAGGAGGCTCTCCCGGCGCCGGTCCAGGCGCTGGTGCCGGTGGCGAACGGCCGCGCCGGCGAGGACCGGGCCCTTTCCCAGACCACGCTCATGCGCTGGTGGAGCATGTACAGGAAGGCCGGGACCTATACCGTCCTGGCGCCAAAGGCGCCGGAAGGGCGCGACATCCCGCCCTGGGCGGCCCATTTTCTCGCCTGCTGGCAGAAGCCGCAGAAACCGAGTGTGGCCGCTGCCCTGGACGCCTTGCCGTCCGTCCTTCCGCCCGATATCCCCATGCCGAGTTACAGCCAGGCGCGGCGCTTCCTGCTGCGGCTCGGCAACGTGGAGAAGCAGCGCGGCCGCATGACCGGCCAGGAACTCCGCTCGATCCGCCCGTACATCAAGCGGGACACCTCTGACATGGTTCCGGGGGAATGCTACATATCCGACGGTCTCACCTTCAAGGCGTGGGGCATCGCCCATCCGGCCCACGGCCGTCCCTTCTCCCCGGAAATCTGCGACGTCCAGGACGTTCACACCCGGAAGATCGTCGGCTGGAGCGTGGGCCTGGCCGAGAGCGGTCCCACCGTGGCGGCGGCCCTGCGGCACGCCGTGGAGACCCACGGCGTCTGTTCCATATTCTACCATGACAAGGGTCCCGGCTACGAAAACCAGCTCCTCCAGGACCCGGTCACGGGCATCGTCACCCGCCTGGGCATCCACAACCTTACCTCCACGGCGCGCCAGTCCCAGGCCAGGGGGATGATCGAAAAACTCCGCCGCGACCTGTGGCACAAGGAAGCGAAGAATTTCCTCACCTACAAGGGGCGCGAGATGGACCGCGAGACCAAGCTCAAGGTCCACAAGATCGTCAAGAAGGATCTGAAAACCAAGGGGATGTCGGACTTCATCATGCCGTGGCCCGAGTTTCTCCTCTGGGTCCAGGAGCGGGTTGACGCCTACAACAACCGGCCGCACCAGGCCCTCCCCAAGATCCGCGACCCGCACACCGGCCGGATGCGGCACATGCCCCCCAACGAGATGTGGGACAAGGCGGTAGCCGAACGCGGCGCGCCTCCCCTGCTGAGCCAGGAGGAGATCACCGACCTGTTCCTGCCGGAGAAGGTCTGCAAGGTGGACCGCGGGACGATACGTCTGTTCGGAAACAGCTATGCAAGCGGCTCTCTGGAGGAGTATCACGGCGACCAGGTCCGGGTCGGCTACGACGTGCACGACCCGCGGAGCGTGCTGGTGCGCGACCTGGACGGCCGGATCATCTGCATCGCCGCCTTCAAGGGAAACCATCGGCGCTACTTCGCCAAGCCGGTCAGCGAACTGGCCGCCGAGAAGCGCGAGGCGGAACGGCTGAAACGGCTGGCGCTCAAGGAAGAGGAAATCCGGCTGGAGCGCATCGGGACGGTGGAGGTCCGGTCGGCCCCGGAACATATCGAACTGCCGCCGGAGGTCCTTGAATACGAGGCCCGCATCGAGCGGAAAGAGAAGGAAAAACAGGAAAACCGGAACAGGTTCTTCAACGACGTCAACGAGATCTACGACGACATCAGGGAACGCGAAAAACTGGGACTGGCCAAACCCTACGAAATCGCCTGGGCCAACGACAAGGACCGCTCGGAGCAGCTCGGCAGGCGCGTGGGCCTGTACAAGGAAGATCCCTACTGCGCGGGCCGCTTCAAGGAGGAATAAATGGGCCTGTATGCAATGGACGCAATCGAGAAAAACCAGACCATCGGCCGTCACGCCATGGAGGTTCTGGACCGGCTCCGCAAGGAGCGCGGCGATAAATTCCCGGGATGGGAGGAGATCACCCTGGCCGCGTGGCGGGAGGAGGCCGAGAACATTATCCGTGTCTCGCGGGAAACGGAGGACCGGGAGATGGGCAAGCTGCGGCGGCCGCTCAGGGTCGAGGAGCATCGGAGCATCGCCGGTTACATCGAATTCCTTCGCGATCTGCGGCGCGACGCCAGGCAGTGGCTGCGGGAGATCGACGCGGAACAGCGGCGCCTGGACGAAGAGGCAGAGGAAGAGAAGCGGCTGGCTGGTGAGCGGCTTGTGTTCGAGGAAATCTTCGGCGATCTCGCCAAAAAAGAGAAGCAGGGAAAGAGAACCAGAAAGAAATAAAAAGAGCCGCCTGGTGTCTTCACCACCGGCGGCCCAACTCCCCGCGGACGCGGGAATCTTTTTGACAGGAGGAATATAGCAGATGAAACACGAAATGGTCAAAACAAAAGACGTCAGACGCTTCATGCAGTCGGTCGAGGACCTTCTGAACCGCCCCATGGGCACCGAAGGGATGGGGCTTTTGTGGGGGCCTCCGGGCACCGGCAAGACCACGGCCCTGGCGTATGTGGCCAACGTCTACGACGCCGTCTACGTCCGCGCCGTCGGGTGCTGGACCGTTACCTCCATGCTGGGCGACCTGTGCCGCGAGCTGGGGGGGAAGCGGATGCTCAGGCGGAGCGACATGGTCGAGTTCATCGTCGAGGAGCTGACCAGGGACGGCCGCCAGCCCCGGCCCATCTTCATCGACGAGGCGGACTACTGCTTCCGCCAGTTCGAGATGGTCGACAGCCTCCGCGACATCTACGACCTGTCCGGCTGCCCGGTCATCCTCATCGGCATGGAGGACATCGCCCGCCGCATCCGCACCCACGAACGCATCGCCCGCCGCATCACCCAGTGGATCGAGTTCAAGGGGCTGGACTACGACGACGCGGCCCAGGTTGCAACGGAAGTCTGTGAAGTGCGGCTCGCCGACGATCTCATCCACCATCTCCATGCGGTGACCTCGGGCAACATCGGCCGCATCATCATCGGCCTGACCAAGATCGAGAAATTCGCCCTGGCCAATGGCCTGGCGGTCATCACCGCCGCCGACTGGGGCGAGCGGCCGCTGTACTTCGACCAGCCCACCTTCGGCCGGAAGAAGGCCGGCAACGGGAACGGGACATAACCCGCTTTTGAACGCGCGATATCGGAGAGCAGGATTTTGGGAGAGACCAAAACCACTACACTGAGATGCGTTCAAAGGAGGAGAAATGGCCGGGAAAAGGGGTATGAAAATGCCGCCGAAGATAAACACCCTTCGGCAGAATATATGGAGAAGCATACGGATCATGAGGACGTTTTCCATATCTGGGTTGATGACAACGGTCCCTGGGCTGAAATACGACAACGCGCAGAAATTCGTGAGACGCCTGGTGACCCACGGTTATGTGTCAAAACTGGGCGGGTACAAAGGCGGGCGGCCGGGCGATTGCCAGATGTACGTGCTCTGCAGGGACAGCGGGCCGGAAGCGCCGGTTCTGGGGATAGGACGGTCCGAAAAATTTTTGAAGCAGCAGGGGAAAGAAAGAGAGGAAGAAACAGACAAAGAAAGAAAGGAGGAGGCGGCCGATGACCACGACCGACCGGATGCGACTGCTGCGTGAGAAGTGCGCCGAGCTCGGCCAGGCCGAGGCCGCCCGACGCCTCGGCTACTCGCCGTCCGCCATCAATCAGGCATTAAAGGGCGGGTACCAGGGGAGCCTCGACAACCTGCTCACCAGGGTGGAAGAAGTCTTCGGCTCCACTACAGTCATGTGCCCCATCCTCGGCGAGATACCCCTCGGCAAGTGCGCTGACATCAGGAGGCGGCCGTTCGCGGCCACCAATCCGCTGCGGGTGCAGTTGTACCGGCAGTGCCGAAAATGCGGAGGCAAGCCATGAACAAACCTTTATCGGTGAAGATACCCCCTCGTAACACCGGCTGCAAGAATTCTCATGTCCGTCCGCCCTGCCCGAAGTGCCGCGGCCTGCTGGTGCCGGAGGTCATGCTGGCCGGCGACGGCGAGACGCGGGTGCTGGTGTCGGTGGGGTGCGTCAACTGCGGAGAGCGGATCTACCGGGAGCACCGGCGCCGGCGGGCCGGGGAGGAGGACCGGAGGATCGGCCCGGCAGGGGCGGGAAAGGCGCACAGGGGGGTGCAGACATGCTGCTGACAGGAATCTGGTATCTGGCGGCCGCCGTCGCCGCCGCGGTTTTGTGGTACCCGTTCGGAACCGCCGCGAA
>JAAZOO010000227.1 GCA_012797715.1 Geobacteraceae bacterium
GATCCATCTTTACCCTGACCGGCGCTGAAGAGGGAAACCGCCCGTTCAACTATGTCGTGGAGCGGCTCTCAGGACAGTTTCCCCAAGCCTCTGACCTTCTCGCCGATGCCGGCCCTGACCTGTTGGCCTTTCTGGCCTTCCCCCAAGGGCACTGGCGACAGATATGGTCCAACAACCCCCAGGATAGGTTCAACCGGGAAATCCGCCGCCGAACCGATGTGGTTGGCATCTTCCCGAATCGCGACGCCATTATCCGTCTGGTGTTAAGCTTTTCTTCTACAGTTCAAGCAGTTTTTCCTAGCGTAACTTGCCGAAATTATAGAGCAGCTCTTGGAAAAATCGAAAAAGCATCTTTTTGTAGTGCCAGGACCTATGACGAGAAAGAGAACACCCCTGCCCTGAATTCCCCTCAGCCCCCCTTTGGCGAAGGGGGAAAACCTGACAAGGCTCCCACTTTGAAAAAGGAGGCTGGCGCAGCCGGGGGGATTTCCTTTGCCGAAGGCGTCGAGTTCACCCCCGAGCAGCAGGCCCTGGAAGGCCTGGCCGAAAGGGCGATCAGCGCGGCGGCCCTGGCCCTTGCCGGGAACGAGCGGCTGATAGTCGAAGCGGTAATGGAGTCGGCATCCTACGAGGAGGCCATGCAGAATGTGATGGAGCTCTATCCCGCCATGAACATGGACCGGCTGGCGGTGATCCTGGAGGCGTCCCTCATCGGCGCGCAGGGATTCGGCAGGTTCACGGCGGCGGAGGAATCCGGTGATTGATCTCTCCTTCGACCTCACCCCTGAAGAGGCCCTCTCCTTCTGGAAGAAGAAGATGAAGCTCTCCCCCGGAGAGTTCGCCAAGCTGGAGCGGGAGGCCAAGCTCATGGCCTTCGCCGTCTCCGGCATCGCCAGAGGCGATGAATTGAATACCGTCTATAACGCCCTTGCAAACGCGATTGAAGACGGCGTCAGCTTCGCCGATTTCAAGAAGGAATGCGCGGGGATCTTCGAGCGGCGGGGATGGACTGGGAAAAGGGCCTGGAGGATCGACACCATCTTCCGCACCAATATCCAGACCGCCTACAACGTGGGCAACTACCAGCAGATGATGCGGGTGAAGGAGCGCCGCCCGTACTGGCGTTACAGCGCGGTCAACGACAGCCGCACCCGTCCGGCCCACCGGGCCGTGCATGGAAAGATATTCCCGGCGGACCACCCCTTCTGGGACAAGTGGTTCCCGCCGAATGGATTTCGGTGCAGATGTTTCGTAAACAGCGTATCGGAAGCGGACCTGGAGTCGAACGGCTGGAAGGTCGAGGAAGAGGACCCCACCGGCAGACTGTACGAGCCAACTGACCCGAGGACGGGAGTCAGGCTCCCCGGCCGCCTTCTCATGCCCGACTCGGGGTGGGATTTTCATGTGGGGAGGGAGGCTTTGAAGCCGTTGACTCCCAGCCCTTCCGACTCCCCCGTCAAGTCCCTGGGCTCGGCCGCCGGTGCCCGGCCCATTGAAGAACTGCCGGCAAAGCCTCTCGCGAAAGAGATGCTGCTCCCGGCCCACCAGAAAAGCGGCTGGGGCGAGCGGGATTATGTCCGGGTGTTTCTCAAGGAGTTCGGAGCCGACATCGGGCAGCCGACCGTCTTCCGGGATGTAATCGACGAACCCGTGGTGATTTCCGATGCGTTCTTCCTGGACAGGAAGGAGAACAAGCTCAAGGTGTTCCGCGCGGATCGGGAAGTTTATCTGAAGCTCCTGGCGGACACCATCAAGGACCCTGTGGAGATATGGTTGACCCGTGTGGAAGTGGGAGGCAAACAGCGAATCTGTAAGCGTTACGTGGGGCTGTACCAGGATGAGAAGCAGAAAATCGGCGGGTTTGTTGTGTTCGACCTTATCGACGGTGAGTGGCAGGGAACCACGGCTTTCAGGCCGCGCAACCTGGCCAATCTGGACAAACAGCGGGAAGGGACTCTGCTGTATACAAAGTAAATAGCCCAAGGGACATCCTACCCGGCGACCCGGGTTCGTTAGCGGCTCCAGATAAGGTGGCCTCTCCCTTGAGCTACATGAAAAGATTAGCAGGTATTGATGGAAAACGCAAATGGCGGATACAGTAACCATCACCGTTGATCATCAGGCGGTGTTAGCCCGCATCGAAATGCCGCAATTCGCCGTTTCCTGCGCCACTCCTTGATGTAAACGTAGTGCCCGACAAAATAGCCGTGGGAGTCTCACGCTCACGCCAGTCGCGCTTCGATGATTGTTTGCGGGCATCCTGATATTCCTGGCGAAAACATGCCCGCTGGCGCTCGCCTACACGGGGATCGGGAACAAAGAACCTGCCGCAGAACCCTCAGTGCTTGGACAATGACCACCTCCGGAAGAAAATATCCGGAATCGGAAATATCAGGATGAATTGTGGGATGGGAAAAAACTTTGGGGAGCGGGTGAAAAACAGTGACTAACTGCAACGCCTCATGCTGACGGAAAATGGCAGCGTTTCGATGCTGGCTGACAGGCTGTCAGGTCCTGCCGGGTTTTGCCGGGCGGCGGGGGGATAATGCGCAAGCACGAAGTGATTGAAATCGACAGTAAAAAGTTCACTGTCTCGGAACTGAGGGTGAAGGACCTCCTGTCCGTCATCCGGGGCGAGGACGGCAGGCTCGGGGCGGTGACCGTGTCAGAGGTGGTCCGCAAGGCAACGGAGGTCCTGCCCTTGGCGGTGGATTGCCCGGTGGAGGAGCTTAAAGGGCTGGCGCCGTCGGAACTGGAGGCCGTCTGGGAGGCGTTTAAGCGGGTGAACGCGGTTTTTTTCAGGGTCGCGGGCGCGCTGGGGCTGACAGGAGTCCTGGAGGACCTGAAAAATTCAGCCGTGAGGGTCTTCTCGACGCTCTATTTCTCCTCGTTGAGCGCGGCCACGGACAGGGCGTCCGGGAGTATGGATACGGCCACTTCATAGAGGCTGTACAGGCCGTTTACCGGCACGATGAAGAGGCGATGAAGAGGCTGGCGGTTGCGGTCCGCATGGGGTGTCACGCGGACGCGAA
>JAAZOO010000228.1 GCA_012797715.1 Geobacteraceae bacterium
CCCGACGTGGTCATGGTTGAAGATATGGTCGCGGCAGTACCCGTACTGCCCCTCGCACTGGGGGCAATACCGGAAGTCCATGTCCGGGTGGGTCTTGTCGGTGATGCCGCAGACCGTGCAGCGGTGGAACGGACGTTCCGTGCTCCTCGTCGCGGCCGCCCGCTGGAGCGCCTGCCTCCTGCCGTACCTCAGATTCACAAGGATATCGCGGGCAAAGAAAAGAAGGAAGTTCCCAACAGAGGCAAGAACCAGCAGACGGCTCGCCCATCCGCCGGCCAGGAGCAGGTACCCGTACCCGAGCCAGGTGATGAGCGCCAGCCATTTGATGCGGACCGGGAGGATGAAAAACAGGAGCAACGGAAAATCGGGGAACAGAAAGGCGAAGGCAAGAAACACCGAACCGCCGAGAAACGCCGTGCTCACGGGGTACTCCGGGACAAGGAAAGAAACGGCCACGGTCAGCAGAAAGCCCGTGAGGAGGAACAGGCCATAGCGGAAGGAGCCCCAGTGCTCTTCCAGGGCCGAGCCCATCAGGTAGAAGAGGTACCACCCGAACAGGGCGCACAACAGGCCGCAGGTGGGGGGATAGAGGGGGAACAGGAGGAGCCTCCACCATTCACCCTGCACCAGGCTTCCCGCGGTGAGCCGCATTTGGTTCGGATCAAGCGTGCCCATAAGAAACAGGAGATAGAAAAGGGTCTGACCGGCAATCAGGTAAACGGTGAGGTTCCGAGGGGCATACCCGCCCAGTTTCTTTTCCAGTCTGTCCATGAAACGCATCGGCCCCAGCCCTTTTTCCCCCTGTCCAAGAAAAAAAACCACGGGACATCCCGTGGCGTGAATTCCTCTATACCATTTTTACTCTCCGGGCTGCAACCCGTTTTTCAAAACCGCGGACAAGCACGGAGGCATATCATTCCTCCCTCAGGTCTCCGCGGCAGCAACCAGGGCCTCCCGTTCCCGGTCCTTGGCGTGGTCGCGGGCTATCAGCATATAGATGGACGGGATAATGAACAGGGTGAAGAGGGTTCCCACGAACATCCCCCCCACCAGCACCAGACCGATGGAGTTACGGGCCGCCGCTCCGGCGCCGCTCACCAGGGTGAGGGGGAAGTGACCGGCAATGGTGGCGGCCGTGGTCATCAGAACCGGCCGGAGACGGGTCTTGGCTGCCTGCTGAACGGCGTCAAGCTTGGAAAGACCCTGCAGCTGCAGCTTGTTGGCGAACTCTACGATGAGGATGCCGTTCTTGGACACCAGACCCACCAGCGTGACCAGCCCTACCTGGGAATAGATATTGAGGGTGGTGGTCCAGCCGTCCGTCGGGAACGGCACGTTGGGGTCCGGCATCTTCAGGAAAGTGAACAGGAGGGACCCGAACATGGCCAGGGGCACCGATCCCGCGAGGATCACGAACGGATCGCGGAAGCTATTGAACTGGGCCGCCAGAACCAGGAAGATGAGGATGATGGCCAGGGCGAATGCCGGGAGAAACCGGTTTCCTTCCGTCCTCAGCTGCCGGGATTCACCGGTGTAGTCCAGGACGTACCCCTGGGGGAGTATCTTCTTCGCCTCCTTCTCCAGGAAACCGAGGGCCTCGTCAAGGGGACGCATGGGGACGCCGCTCAGCTTGACCGCGTTCAGCTGCTGGAAGCGGTTGAGGGAGCGGGGCTGCACCGTATCCCGCTGGGTGGCAATGGTCCCCAGTTCAATCAGTGTGCCGTTGGGACCGGTGACGTAGATATCCTGGAGCTGTTCCGGATTCAAGCGTCCCGACCGCTCGATCTGCGGGATGACCTTGTAGCTCCGGCCCGAGATATCGAAGCGGTTAACGAACTTTCCGCCCACCATGCCTCCCAGATCGCCTCCCACCTGGCCCAGAGTGAGGCCCAGCGCAGCCACTTTGTCCCTGTCGATAACGAACTCGGACTGGGGCTGATCGATCTTCACGTCGATGATGGGAGGGAATGCGAACATGCCGCTGTTCATGGCCTTCATCTGCAGCTGTTTCGCGAAGTCGAGGATCTGCCGGGTATCGGCCGTGGAAGCGATGACGAACTCCACGGGAAAGTCTCCCCCGCCGGGAAGGGCAGGAGGTGTCACCGCAAAGGCCTCAATTCCGGGAATCGCGGACAGCTTCTCCTGCGCCTCGGGCAGTATCTGGAAGACGGTCCGCTTCCGATCCTCCCACGGCTTTACCACCAGCCCGGCAAAACCGGAACTGGGAAAGGTGACCTGAAAGGTGAATTCATACTCGGGGATACTGGTATAGACGCGATTGACGGCATCGGCGAAAAATCTGTTCTGGTCCAGGGTCGAATTTGCCGACGCGTCGAGGATGCTGAAGAGAACCCCTTGATCCTCGGTGGGAGCCAGCTCCTTTGCCGACATGGTGAACATGGGAATCGTGAGAAGGGAAATCACGATCCAGGCGATATAGACTGCGGGACGGGCCGACAGGGTTCTGGCCAGGCAGCGGCCGTAGAAGTCCCTCAGGCGCCTGAAGTTGCGCGCGATGAATCCCGGAAGGCCCCGCTCCTCGATGCCGGG
>JAAZOO010000229.1 GCA_012797715.1 Geobacteraceae bacterium
AACACGGCGATGAATATGAGCAGGATAGTCAGCAGGACGGCATACCTCCTGAAATGCAGCGGCTATTTGTCGAACGTCCCTTCGGGTATGTCATACCCGTACACCCGGAAGCGCTCCGCGAAAAATGGACGCACCCCGGTGGCCTTGAACTCGCCCACCACGTTTCCGTCCTTGTCGATGCCCCGCTGTTCGTAGACGAAGATATCGTGCATGACAATGGTATTGACCTCCAGCCCGGTTACCTCCGAGACCTTCACTATCTTACGTGTGCCGTCCGAGAACCGGACAAGCTGGATAATGACGTTAATTGCCGAGGCTATCTGCTCCCGGATCGCCCTTTCGGGAAGGTCCATGCCTGCCATGAGCACCATGGTCTCCAGGCGCGACATGGCGTCGCGGGTGGTGTTGGCGTGGATGGTGGACAGGGAGCCGTCATGGCCGGTGTTCATGGCCTGGAGCATGTCGAGGGCTTCCCCGCCGCGCACCTCGCCGATGATGATGCGGTCGGGCCGCATGCGCAGGGCGTTGCGCAGCAGGTCGCGCTGCGTCACCTCGCCCCTCCCCTCGATATTGACCGGCCGCGTTTCCAGGCGCACCACGTGCTCCTGCTTCAAGTGGAGCTCGGCCGAGTCCTCGATGGTGACGACCCGCTCCTCGTTGGGGATGTTTTCGGAAAGGACATTGAGCAGCGTCGTCTTGCCGGTGCCGGTACCGCCGGATATGAGCACGTTGAGCCGTGTCTTGACAACGCCCTGGAGGACATGGGCGATGCGTGCGTCCATGGTGCCGAAGCGGAGCAGGTCGTTCATCCGGAGGGGCTCCATGCCGAAGCGGCGGATGGAGAGGACCGGCCCGTCCAGAGCCAGGGGCGGAATGATGGCGTTCACGCGGGAGCCGTCCGGGAGCCGGGCGTCCACGTACGGAGAGGACTCGTCGATGCGGCGCCCCACCTTGGAAACGATGCGTTCGATGATCTGCAGCAGGTGCTTGTCGTCCCGGAAGCAGATGTCGGTCTTCTGCAGTTTGCCGTAGCGCTCCACGTACACCTGATGGCTGTTGTTCACCAGGATGTCGGATATCTCGGGATCGGCCAGCAGCGGTTCCAGCGGGCCGAGGCCGAAGGTTTCGTGCTGGATCTCCACGATGAGGCGGTCCTTTTCCATCTGGTTCAGGGGCACGCCTTCCTCCACGATCAGGCTTTCGATAATGTAGCCAATCTCCCGGATCAGTTCGCTGCTGCCCACCAGATCGATCTTGGAAAGGTCAAGCTTTTCGATGAGGCGCCGGTGGATGCGGGTCTTCAGTTCCTGGAAGAACTCCCGATCCTTTCCGGGCGCTCCTTGTGTAGGAGAATCAAAAGCCATAGGGGACTCCTTGTATCGGTACAATACATACTACCAATTTTCTCTTCCCCTCTCGCGAGGGGTGAAGGTGTTTATTCGTTGTGTCGATGTAAGTGTTTCAGGGGACTACCCCCCCAACTCCTTCTTCACCTGGTCCGCGAGCTGCGTGAAGGCCCTGCTCACCGAGGCGCGGGGTAGCAGCTTCACCGCGGGCACCCCTTTGTTGATGGAGGCAATGATGTTCTCATACTCGTTGGGAACCGCAATAAAGACAGGATACCCCAGGACCCGCTCCGCATCCTTCAACTGGATGTCCGCCTTTGAAATGTAGCGGTTTATCAGCAGCTTCAACCGATCCCTGCGGATGCCCTTTCGCTCCATGGCCACAAGGTAGCGTTTGGAGGTCTTGATGGTGGGGAGGCTCAGTACGGTCGTGAACAGGATCAGGTGCGCATTCTCCATGATGGCCATGGTGCACCCGCTCAACTGGCCGCCGCAGTCCACCACCACGTAGTCGAACACCCCTTTCAGGAACTGCAGCAGGCGGTTTACCTGCTCCGGGGTGATATTGATGGCCTCGTCCACCTCGGTGGGCTCGGTGAGGACATAGGGTCCGGACGAGTGGCGCGTCATCACGCCCATGAGGAACGTGGCGTCCAGGCGGGCGATGTTGTTGGTGACGCTGCTCAGGGTGTAGGAGGGGTTCACGTC
>JAAZOO010000230.1 GCA_012797715.1 Geobacteraceae bacterium
GATCGGAAGCATAGGTGAAATCCTTGCCGAGCATCAGGGGAGCATTGGCATCCTGGGGAGGGTCTCCCCGCAGCGCCAAGACGTTGTCGACGCCGGCCGAGGACAGCTCTTCCAGAAAGCCCGTAATGTTCCGTTCCGTTGCCCCGACACAGGTCAGATGCGCCATGGGCTCCAGTTGGAACTCCTTTTTCAGGCGGGTGACAATCTCCAGGGAATGGGTCTGCGTGCCTCCACCAGCCCCGTAGGTCACCGAAACGAAGAGCGGGTTGATGGAGCGGAGCCGATCGACGACCCGGAAGAAGCCGGGCCAGTCGACGGTCTCCTTTGGAGGAAAGAATTCCAGGGAAATGAAAGGCGTTCCCTCTCGAAAAAGCTCAACGATTCTCACA
Organism: Geobacteraceae bacterium; assembly: GCA_012797715.1. Taxonomy (GTDB): domain Bacteria; phylum Desulfobacterota; class Desulfuromonadia; order Geobacterales; family Geobacteraceae; genus RPRC01. Next base: position 390 of record JAAZOO010000230.1, read on the forward strand.
AAACACCCCTTCATCCCCTCCGGCTTCCCTGGTAGGGAAGAGGAGGACGGAAAGCCAATTTTTCATTACATTACCATACGTTACGCACATGACGTATACCACGGCAACCGGAGATTTGCAAGAATTGTGATCCGCGCAAAAAGGCGCGCAGAGCGGATTTGCAGCTCCGGCACCGTACCGTGGGCAACCGTTTCCGGAAAAAGAACTCTGGAATCCGGCTGAAATTTCCGTTAGAATTTTCAAGGCGAACACCTGAAGAAAGGCCTCCCATGACTGAAACCGTTTCTTTCATCGACACCCACGCACACATAGACGGCAAGGAGTTCTTCCCTGATTTCGACGAAATGCTGAAACGTGCCGCGGATGCGGGCGTAGCTCGCATTATCGCTGTCGGCGGGGATCTTGAATCGAGCCGGAGAGCCGGAGAACTGGCAAAAAGCCACGAAAGCATCTTCTGCTCGGCGGGCATCCACCCCCATGACGCGGCCCGCGTTTCGGAGAACTGCTATGAAGTCATCACCCGCCTTGCTGCCGAAAACCCGAAGACCGTCGCCATCGGGGAGATAGGCCTTGATTTCTACCGAGACCGCTCGCCTCGCGACGTTCAGGAAATCGTCTTTCGAAGGTTCCTGATCGTGGCATCGGAACTCTCCCTGCCGGTCATTATTCATGACCGGGATGCCCACGAGCCGGTCCTGCGCATCCTCAAGGAAGAAAGAACACGAGGAATCGGAGGCGTGCTGCACTGTTTCTCAGGAGATCTGAAAATGGCGCGGGAATGCGTCGATCTCGGATTCTACCTCTCCATTCCCGGCACGATTACCTTTCCGTCCAACGAGCAATTGCGTGATGTCGTGCGCGGCATACCCATCGACCGCCTTCTCCTGGAAACCGACTGTCCCTACCTTGCTCCGATCCCGTACCGGGGAAAGCGGAACGAACCCGCCCATCTGCGCATCACCGCGGAAAAGGTCGCGGAGCTGAAAGGCCTTTCCCTGGAGGACGTGGCCCGCACCACGACACGCAACGCGGAAAACCTGTTCCGCATCGGAAATGCACCGCAGGAAGCAGCTATTGCCTACCGCATTCGCAACTCGCTGTATCTCAACATCACCAACCGCTGTTCGAACCGCTGCTCCTTCTGCGCCAAGTTTTCCGATTACTTCGTCAAGGGCCATTTCCTGAGGCTGGACCATGAACCGTCCTTCCACGAGGTGATGGCAGCCGTCGGAGACCCGACGGGCTACGACGAAATCGTCTTCTGCGGCTACGGAGAACCGCTGCTGCGTCTCGATCTCGTGCGCCAGGTCGCAGCCGAACTGAAAAGAATGGGATGCCGCATCCGCGTCAATACGGACGGCCAGGCGAGCCTGGTCCACGGCCGCAACGTTCCGGCGGAACTTGCCGGGCTGGTGGATGCCATCTCGGTAAGCCTGAACGCCGCCGATGCCGAAACCTACCAAAGACTGTGCCGCACCCCCTTCGGCGCGGCTGGCTTCCAGGGGGTCCAGGACTTCCTTGCGGAGTCGAAAAAATTCATCCCGCAGGTGATCGCCTCCGCCGTTACGGTTCCCGGTCTCGATATGGAGGCTGTGCGAAATCTGGCCGAATCCCTGGGGGTAGTCTTTCGAGAAAGGGAGTTTGCCGATGTTGGATGAAGAACCCATAGATACCGCAACCCTGGAAACCACGCTCGTTGAACCGGCCGTCAAACCGGCCGCTCTCGGCATCTGCCTGGGCGCATGCACGCTCACCCTCGCATACCGAACCGGAAACGGGCTCTCTTTTTCCGGCATCACCCACGACGGAAAGGTTGCCGACGCCCTCGGAGCCGTCCTGCATCGGTCGCTTCCCGCCAAGGTAGGCATTACCGGCCGTGCATTCCGGAAAATGGTCACGGTTCCCACGCTTTCGGAACCGGAAGCCGTGGAACTGGCATACGAATACGTGAGGCCGTCCTGCCCGGACATCGACTGCATCGTGTCCGCGGGCGGCGAAACCTTTATCGCCTACCTCCTGGACCGGTCGGGAAGAATCCGCTCCGTGCAGACCGGCAACAAGTGCGCATCGGGCACCGGCGAGTTCTTTCTACAGCAGATTCAACGCATGGATATGAACCTGGAGCAAGCCACCGAAGCAGCAATGAATGCGGAACCGCATCTCGTCGCCGGACGATGCTCGGTTTTCTGCAAATCCGACTGCACCCACGCACTGAACAAAGGGTTGCCCAAAGGGAGCGTCAGCGCGGGACTTTGCAAGATGATGGCCGGCAAGATACTGGACCTGCTGAAAAAGACCAAGGCAGCCCGGGTTCTCATTATCGGCGGCGTCAGCAAAAACCGGGTCGTCCTGAAATACCTGCGCGAATCCGGCATGGAGATTCTCACCCTTCCTGAATCCCCCTTTTTCGAGGCGCTCGGCGCCCTGATCCGTGCCGAGAAAAACGGCGCCGTGCTCGCGGACACCAAAGGACTTCTCTCCCCCTCCCATCATTCTTTCACCTTCCTGCCCGGCCTGCGGGAAGAAATGAAGAAGGTACGGTTTACCTCCATGGCGCGGGGGGAATTCCACGACGGAGAATACATCCTCGGCCTGGACGTGGGAAGCACCACCACAAAGGCTGTCCTGGTGCGGTCGGACACCAGCGAGATTACCGCAAGCGTCTATCTCCGCACCTCCGGAGACCCCATCGGCGCCAGCCGTCGCTGCTACGCGGAAATCCTGAAACAGATTCCTCCGGGCCGCACGCCGAAAATCATCGGCGTGGGAACCACCGGCAGCGGCAGGCAGATCGCCGGTCTCCATGCGCAAACTCCGGCAATCGTCAACGAAATCGTTGCGCACGCGTCTGCCGCAGTGTTTTTCGACCCGGAGGTGGAGACCATTTTTGAAATCGGCGGACAGGACGCAAAATACACCTTCATCACCAACCGGGTTGCCAGCGACTACGCCATGAACGAGGCATGCTCCGCAGGCACGGGGTCGTTCCTTGAGGAGGCGTGCCGGGAGGCTCTGGGTATCGATACGGAAGAGATAGGAGACATCGCCCTCAGCTCTTCCGCGGCGCCCAACTTCAGCGACCAGTGTTCGGCCTTTATCAGCAGCGACATCAAAACGGCCGTCCAGGAAGGAATTCCCAAGGAAGACATCATTGCGGGAGTCGTCTATTCCGTCTGCCAGAACTACCTGAACCGGGTCAAGGGCGCCCGCCCGGTGGGCAGGAAGATCTTCATGCAAGGGGGGGTTTGCTATAACCGATCGGTGCCGGCAGCCATGGCAGCACTGTGCGGCAGGGAGATTATCGTCCCGCCGGAACCGGGTCTGATGGGAGCCTTCGGGGTGGCCCTGGAGGTCAGGCGCAGTATCGAGGCGGGGATCCTGGAAAAGAAAGTGTACCGTCTTGAAGAAATGGCGGGCCGCGAGGTGACCTACCGGGAGCCCTTCACCTGCAAGGGGGGTGCGGACGGCTGCGACAGGAAGTGCGTCATCTCAAGAATCGAGGTGAACGGCTCCCTGTTCCCCTTCGGGGGGGCATGCGACATGTACTACAACCTGCTTCGGAAACGGGGAGGCGATACCGCCGGGCTTGACCTGGTGAAA